>JAATGH010000152.1 GCA_015654745.1 Enterobacterales bacterium | reverse complement strand
GACAATCCGATAATACGGCGGTGGGCGATTCCATGATCCACGGTTTTTTCGCTGCCCATGGTCTGGCGGCCATGCGAATCGATCTGCGCGGCAGTGGTAATTCCACCGGGCTGCTAAGGGACGAATACCTGGCCCAGGAGCAGGATGACGCGGTGGAAGTTATCGCCTGGATCGCCGCCCAGGCTTGGAGCAACGGCAATGTGGGTATGATCGGCATTTCATGGGGCGGCTTTGCAGCCCTGCAAATCGCCGCCCGCCGGCCGCCGGCGCTAAAGGCGATAATCACCTGTTGCTCCACTGACGATCGCTACGCGGATGATGTCCATTTTATGGGTGGGGCGCTGCTGACCGACGGTCTGCAATGGGGCAGCGGATTATTCACCCAATTGGGCCGCCCGTTGGATCCCGCCCACGTGGGTGAGCAATGGCGCGAGCTGTGGTTAAAGCGGCTGGAAGGCATCGAGCCGCCGCTGGGCCAGTGGTTGGCGCATATGGAACCTGATGACTATTGGCGACATGGCTCGGTGTGTGAAAATTATGATGATATCCAGTGCGCGGTTTATGCGGTGGGCGGATGGACGGACGGCTATTCCGATGCCATCCTGCGCTTAATGCAACGACTGAATGCGCCGCGCAAGGGGCTGATTGGTCCTTGGACCCATATCTATCCGAACTGGGGCACGCCTGGTCCGGCGATTGATTTTCTGGGCGAGTGCCTGCGGTTCTGGCGGCAGTGGCTGCAGGGAGAAGATACCGGCATCATGGACGAACCTCGTCTGTCTCTTTGGCAGGGAGAACATTTGCGCAGCGAACCGGCGTCCCTGTCCATCGATGGGCACTGGGTTACCGCCCCGGGCTGGCCGGCAGGGGCCCAGTGCCGGGATTTTTATCTGGGCGACCGGCGGCTCACCGAGGACCGTCCCGAATCGATGTCGCCGGTGCTTATCGATTCGCCGATGCACTGCGGCCTGATGGGCGGTGAATGGTGCCCGCTGGACGGTGGTGGCAACGCGCCCGAGTTCCAGGGCGATCAGCGCCAAGATGATGGCCTGTCGGTATGTTTTGATACGCCGGTACTTGATGAACCCGTGGTGATTTGCGGTAAGGCCGAGCTGGAAGTGGACATTGCGTTTGATAGTCCTTCCGCCATGCTGGTGTTACGTCTTAACGAAGTGACCGCCGATGGCCGCTCGTCGCGCATTACATTTGGTATTCATCGATTGGTCCGTCCCGCGGTGCCGGCGGGCCACGCCTTTCGGGTGGTATTGCCGCTAAAAGGTGTGGCTTATCGGTTCTCCGCCGGCTGTCGCATTCGCTTAGCCCTATCGACCACCTACTGGCCGATGGCCTGGGCGGAACCAGGACAAGGACCGGTCTCCCTGCGTCCCGCCGCCGCGATATTCAGGCTGCCGTCCCGTCCGGACGGCGTTCTGGATTGTCCCGACGCCTTTGGCCCCCCTCGCTCAGCGCCGGCTCTGGAACATGAGGTCCTGTCGGAAGAGGTGACGTCCCGCCAGGTATTGTGGGATGCCGCCACCAATACCTGGCGGGTCACCATGGACGCGCAGCGCCAGAAAACCCGGATCGGCGAGCTGAATTTCGACAGCGAAGGCCACGAGGCGTATGAGATTGGTGCGACGCCGCAGAGCGCCCGCTGGCAAGCCGTCCGGCTGCAACGCTATACGCGTCCCGGCTGGCATATCGCACTGCGTAGCGAAACCCGGCTGGCTTGGAAAGATGGCGCGTTGTGGCTGTTTTCCCGCTACGAGGCGCGGGAAAATCAGGTGGTGGTCTACGACCGGCAATGGGAACAGCAATTTGCCATAAGAAATTACGGCAAGCCGGATGGCTTGGGGTAGTATAACATCGTGATGGCCGGCGCCGCGCCGGCGGTCCGCCAAAATACCGATGGCGGGCAGGGTATAGAAGGGGAACAGCCGATTAAACGCCATGCGATACCCGCGGTAACCCGGCATCTTCAGCCGGCTGAACCTACCGTTTTTACCTTTTTGCTCGGACATGATTTTTCCATGATGAGCCTGGCTTCGGCAATCGAGCCGTTGCGTTCCTACAATCGGCTTTACGAAACACCGGCTTTCGCCTGGCACTTGGCCAGCCTGTCCGGGGAATCGGTGACGGCCGCCAATGGCATACCCTTCCCGACCCGTGCCATAAACGACGTGTTGCCCGCGTCCCATTATCTGTTTATTTGCGGCGGAGAGCGCGTGGTGGCGCCGCAGTTTGAGCTAGGGTACCTTAAGGCCATGCGGCAGGCGGCCCGGGCCGGGCTGTTTGTCGGTTCGCTGTCCACCGGTACTTTTCTGCTGGCTAAATGCGGCCTGCTTAAAGGGTATCGTTGCACCATACATTGGGAAAGCCGTACGGCGTTCGAGGAAGCCTATCCCGACATCGAATGCACCCGCAAAGTCTATGAAATAGACCGCGGGCGCCTGACCTGTTCCGGGGGCACTGCCGCCATGGACATGATGCTGAACCTGATAGCCGAGCGTTATGGCGACGATCGCGCCACGGCCGTAGCCGATCAGTTCCATCATGAGCGGATCCGCAGCGACGCCGACGAGCAACGCGGCGGGCGACCAAATCACGCGGTGATTCCCGAACCCTTGTCCGCGGCCATCGCCGTGATGCAGGCGCATATTGAAGACCCGATGCCGTTGCCGGACGTGGCGGAACTTGCGCGGGTGGGTGCCCGGCAGCTCGAACGCTTGTTCGCGCACCATTTTGCCAAGACGCCACAGCGGTATTATCTGGAATTGCGTCTGGAGCAGGCGCGAGAAATGCTGATTTATTCCGATTTGTCGATTATTGATGTCGCGGTGTCCGTGGGTTTTAGCTCCACATCGCACTTTGCCGGTTGGTTCCGCAAGATATTCGGCGTTCTGCCGTCCGATATGCGCCGCGTCCGCCGCGCCAAACGTCATTTATAAAGGGTGGAGCGCCGATCGGCCAGATAAGCATGGTTTTGCCGCCAATCGTTCAACCGTTGCCTGCTGATTTCCCCCATCAGAAACGCGGCGCCATCGGTTTCCAACGCCGCGATAATTGAACCATCCGGCCCAACAATCCGGCTTTGTCCGATGCAGGGAACGGCACCGTCGGTATCGCCACGGTTGGCGAATGCAACAAAACAACCATTTTCATAAGCACGGGCCGGTACGATATGGCGAGGCACCACGTCATATCCCGAGGAGGTGGCGCTGACACATAATAGGCAGTCCATGCCCGCCAGGGCAAGGGTGCGGGCCGTTTCGGGAAAGTCCAGGTCGTAGCAGATCACCATACCAAAGCGTAAACCGGCCAGCCTAAATGTCGCCAGACCCTTGCCTGGGCAAAACAGCGCCGCTTCATATCCTGACCACAGGTGGGTCTTATGGTAATTAGCCAAGGTTCGGCCATCGGCATCAATGACCAGCAGCGCGTTATGTAAACCGTCCATGTCCCGTTCGGCATATCCCAAGGCCAGCGCCTGGCGTTTTTCCCGGGCTAGCCCAGCCAGCTTAACTACCGTGGGACCGCCGTTGGCCAATGCCATCCGGCGGATTTTCGCGGGATTGTCATAACCGCACAGAGCCAGTTCCGGCAATACCACCAGATCGGCGTCCGGCAAACCGTCCATCGCCGAGCGTACCCAGGGGATCATATCCTGTTCACTCTCAGGCGCGCCGGTAACCTGGGCGATACCTAATTTCATGATGTTGTCTTCATGGTTTGTCGCCCGTATGGAGTGCCGGGGGCAAAATAGTCCGATCGGTATCGGGGAAGAAGGGAAAATGCTGATCCCAGCGGCGTGAGAACAAGGGCGCATCACCCTCGAATGCCTCAAGGCTCGATGCCAGCCGCCAACCGAAGGCATCGGCGGTAAGCCGGCTG
>JAATGH010000204.1 GCA_015654745.1 Enterobacterales bacterium | reverse complement strand
TAATATTCATTATTGCCGGTTTCCGGATGGGCGTGAATATCCTTACTGATGGCAATATAGTTATCCTGGTGTCGGTCGATGGACTCATCAATGCGTTGAATTGCGTTATCAATTGTCATTTTAACCTCATATGAGATAAGCATTCCCCTTGGACTGGTCAAAACCATACACTACAAGGCATTTGAACTTAAAATGAAAATAGCGCATAACGATAGTTGATTTTTGCTCTATTTTTTAAGTCATTATGATAAGTGACATTAATCGATGCCGCGGTGTGATCATATAGTGACCATGGTTTCGATTATTTTGTTATATCTAATAAATAAAAATAAAATATATATTTTTCATGTGGCTGAGCGTTTTTAGCTGATATCTTGCTTTTTTTATGTTCAATCCGATGTTGGGTTGTTGCCCAGTGCGTATTTTTTTTTGCGCAATATAGAATCAAAAAACCAGGATTTATTATATCACTCAACCTTATTGCCGATTATTCACTATAAACATCCAGATATTAGCTAAATAAATGAACCGCGGCGCCTTTATACTGTGCGCCAGAATATACCTTAGGGTAAAACGATGTGTTATCTTTTTATAGGGGATATAAATGCGTAAAATAATGACGGCCATACTCGGCGCCGCCGGTGTATTGGTCACTTTGGCCCAGGCTCACGCTGCGGCGCTGCCGGATGAAGTGCGCATTGCCTATAGCGGTGGTTCGCAGGTGATACTGCTGGCCAAAAAGGACGGTTCGCTGGAAAAGGCGCTGGGCACCCACGTTAAATGGGTACAGTTCGCCTCGGGCGCCGATGCGCTGAATTTTTTCGCCAGTGATGCCATCGATATTGCCAACTTCGGCTCCAGCCCGGCCACCGCCGGCATCGTGCGTAAGCTGCCGGTGGAAATCGTCGGCGTGTCCGGCGTCATCGCCACCTATGAACGTTTGATTGGCAAGCAGGGTATCAACCGGCTGCAGGATATAGAAGGCAAACGGGTAGGTTATCCACCTAATTCCACGTCCCAGTATGCGCTGGAAGCGGCGATCGCCGTACATAAGCTTGATCGCAGCAAAATCACCCTGATCCCTCTGCGCCCGGCGGAAATGGTGGCGGCCTGGAAACGCGGCGATATCGACGCCGGTTATGTTTGGGCGCCCTTCGCCCAAGAGCTGGAGGCCTCAGGCGGCCATCAGGTATTTGCCACCAAAGATCTGCAGAAAGATGGTTATCTTATTTATAACAACTATGTGGTGCGCAAAGCGTTCGCCCAACAATATCCCCAGGTGGTAATCAATTTCCTCAAAGTGCATCAGCAAAAAGTCGATGAGTTCCGTCGCAATCCCGAGGCTGCCGCCGCTATCGTCGCCAAGGAGGTTGGCGCGCCGGTAAGCACCGCCACCAATACGTTGGCGGGTCTGGAATATCCGTCCATTGCCGAGCAGGGCACCGCCGCCTGGCTGGGCGACGGCACCGATACCGATCGCAGCGGCATTGGCCAAGCGGTGGATAAAACCGCCCATTTTCTGGAAAGTACCGGTGATGTGCGTAAACGCGATATCCCCACCACCTGGAAAGACGCCATCGATTCGAGTTTTATTCGCCAGGCCGCGGGTAAATAACCACACTTATGAAAGCGGTTAATCATGTTGCTATCAGCGTCGTCTCGGTGACGCTGTTTTTTCTGCTGTGGCAAGTCGCCGGAGTACGCCATTGGGTCGACCCCTTATTGCTGCCTCCGCTCTCCGATATTGCTGAAACCACCGTTGAGCTGCTCCATGACGGCTACCGTCAGGTACCGTTATGGCAGCATATTGCCATTAGCCTGGCACGCGCGCTCAGCGCCTTTACCGTGGCCATCGCCTGCGGCATTCCCCTGGGCCTGCTGATGGGATTGTCGCAGCCGATCGCCGCCGCGCTCAATCCCTTTGTCCAGTTTTTGCGGCCGTTACCTAAAATCGCCCTGATTCCATTAGCGGTGGTATGGCTGGGTATCGGCGAGTCGTCGAAATTTTTCCTGATTTTTATCGCCACGTTCCTAAGCGTAGTGGTGGGCGCCGCCGCCGCGGTGGAGCGAATCGGGGGCGCCCGGATCCGTGTGGCGCAGACCCTTGGCGCCTCCCGTCGGCAGATTTTTTGGCGCGTGGTGCTGCCGGATACGTTGCCCGAGCTGTTTACCAGCGTGCGGCTGTCCATAGGCGTCGGTTGGACCTCGCTGATTGCCGCCGAACTGGTGGCGGCTACCTCGGGCTTAGGATGGATGGTGATCAACGCCAGTGCCTATTTGCGCACCGATATCGTGATGATTGGCATCCTGCTGCTGGGCGCCATTGGCTATTTACTGGATTTACTGATTGTGGGATTGCAAAAATGGCTAGTACCCTGGGCAGGGAAGGACGCATGACGCAGCATATTACCCTGGAGCACGTCACGCTGACATTCTCCGGGCAACCCCAGGCGCTGAGGGTACTGGACGATGTGTCGCTCGCCTTGGACCAAGGTGAATTCGTGGTGCTGCTCGGCCCTTCCGGCTGCGGTAAGTCCACCATACTGAACCTGATTGCCGGTTTTACCCTTGCGCAGCAGGGGCGGATCCTTTGCGCCGGTCGTCCGGTGCGCGGCCCGCATCCGAGTCGTGGCATGGTGTTCCAGCAGCCCAATCTTTTTCCCTGGCTATCGGTATTGGACAATATCTCCTTTGGCCCGCGCATGGCCGGGTTAAAGAAAGCCGAGGCCAATGCCCAGGCTGGCGATTGGCTCACACGGGTGGGTTTGGACGGCTTTGGCCAGCATGCGCCATGGCAACTGTCCGGCGGGATGAAACAGCGGGTGGCCCTGGCTCGGGCCTGGCTGCCGGACCCGGAGGTGCTGTTAATGGATGAACCCTTTGGGGCGCTGGACGCGCAAACACGAATGATGATGCAGGAACTGTTGCGGGATGCCTGGCGGCAGACCGGCACGACGATTTTATTTGTTACCCACGATGTGGAAGAGGCGCTGTTTCTCGCCGATCGGATTTTGGTGATGTCCGCGCGGCCGGGCAAAATAGTCGATGAAGTGATTTTACCCTTCGGCCGGGACCGGAATATCGAAACCCTGGCGCAGGCGCCGGGCTACACTGTGATCAAGCAGCAAATCCTGCACCTGGTGCGCGTCGAAGCCCGGCGGCATATGCTTTAACGTTTATGCGTGGCGGGCATAAACCTAGCATGTTCCTAACTATATGTATGGTTACATAGTTTTGGTAATAAAGCTGTTTTCGGGTATTTAGTGATGTTATAAAGTTACGCTAAATACTCACGACGATCTCCTATAATGCACAGCGTTCACTGTATTCATGGCGTTGGCCAAACGATGGCAAGTTGCGGATGTCGCCCCGGCATGCTTCGGAGCGATCATGGACGATAATTCAGAGCATGAGCAGGCGAGCCCGGCACGGCTCCCGCGTTTTCTGCAGGCTGAATGGCAGGCGCGGCGGCTGTATTGGCTACTGCTCGGGTTGGGCAATCTTTGTGGTCTGTTGATCGTCATCGCGCTGGTGTTTGATGTTTACGCCGCCGATTCAATAGGGTTGCCGGTCCTGTGCAATATCAGCGCGGTATTGCTGGTGCTGATCGCGATGTTTCAGTCCGCCTGGGGCGTGACCCGCTGGCGGGCGGCCGCGTTGCTGTCTATGGCAGCGCCATCGGCGGGCGGCGCCGATGGCCCAGTAGTCGACAGTATGGCCAAACTGACCTGGCTGAGCGCCGGACTTGACCGCCTGGCAAAATATGGGCAGCGCGTCGGCACCGATGCGCTGTGGATCATCGGGCTGTCGCTGCTGGCGTTGCTGATGGTCTTTCTGGGATGGCGGTTGGCCATACCCAGCGCCGGTCCCGGCAGGATGATTAACGTCGGCGCCGGCCTGCTGCTCTTGTCCGCCGTTGCCTTAGTGCTGTTCGAGCGCTACCTCGCCTCCCTCACCGAAGCCGAGTGGCCGGAGGCCGCGGTCCTGGGTCCCTTTCTCCGGGTGGCGATCGCCGTGGCGCTGTTGTGTGCGCTTTGTTTATGGTTTTCCGACGCGTCGTTGCCCTGGCCGGCATACCTGGCCATGTTCACCGGCCTATTACCGGCGCTGGTGGCGCTGGAAATCGCCGGCAGGGCGCTGTTTTCCCTCTTTTATCCCCAACGGCCTGGTCAGGAGCCGCGGCTTATCGGCGCAAGTTTTATCGCCGGCCAACTGCGTTGGCCGCCGCAATCTATGGCGTCGCTACAAGAGGACATTAAGCAGCGTTTTGGTATCGATCTTCGCCAGGTCTGGGCCTTTTCGTTTATGCGGCGGGCGTTTGCGCCGGTGCTGATCCTATTGATGCTGGTGGCCTGGATGCTGACGGGCGTTAGCGAAGTCGCCGTTAACGGCCGCGGTATTTATGAACGTTTCGGCAAGCCCGCGGCGGTATGGGTTCCCGGTCTGCATGTGGGTTTACCCTGGCCGTTCGGCCGCGTATTGCCAGTGGAAAATGGCGAAGTGCATGAACTGACCACGCTGGTGGCGGCAGGGGAAGCGCATCAGGAGCCGGTGGCGGCGGAAGGCGACGCGCCACAGAGCGCCAACCGGCTGTGGGATGGCGTTCACGGCAATGAGAAATCACAGGTTATTGCCAGCGACATGGGTAATGCGCAAAGCTTTCAGATCGTCGATATGGATGTGCGTTTTATCTATCGCGTCGGTTTAACCGATACGGCGGCGCTGGCATCCGCCTACAACAGCGCCGATATTCCTTCGTTAATCCGCAGCACCGCCAATCAGATATTGGTGCGCGAGTTTGCGTCTTTGACGCTCGATGGCGTGTTGGGCAGCCAGCGTGCGGGTCTGGCCGACAATATTCACCGTCAGGTGCAAGACCGGCTGGATGCCCTAAATAGCGGGGTGGAAATGTTGGCCATCGTCATTGAGGCTATCCATCCCCCGGCAGGAGCCGCCAATGCTTACCATGGGGTGCAGGCGGCGCAGATCGCGGCGCAGGCGCTGGTTGCGCGCGAAGGTGGCAATGCGTCAGCGCTGCTCAGCGCCGCCCGGCTCGATGCCGGCATGCGCGCCGATCGGGCCGATGCGGGTGCGCATGAGAATATCGCCGGCGCCCGCGCGGCGGAGCTGCGTTTCACCGCACAACGCCAGGCATGGCGAACTGCCGGACAAGCCTTTCTTAGTGAGACCTATTTCAGCCGTCTTAGCCAGGCGCTGGCCAATACGCCCATGTTGCTGCTTGATCATCGTATCAGCGCGGGCGCGTCGCCCACCCTTGATTTGAGAAATTTCAGCGCGCCGATCGATGCCGGCGCGGCGGGTCCAGATGTGGGCAAACCCCAGGCAAAGCAGCCGTTAGGACCGCCGCCGCCGCAGCGACCGGACGCGCCAAATGGCCAGTCTATTGATAACCAGTAATCGATGCCGGAGACCTTCTTTGAGTCAGATATCCTCCCGTTCCGGTCAGCCACCGGAACACGATGGTGAACACGGAGATCATGGAGGGCACCATTCCTTCCATGACCATGACCATGACCATGACCATGACCATGACCATGACCATGACCATGACCATGACCATGACCATGACGCAATGCTCACTCCCGCATCGCGGCGGCGGCGCGTGGGACTGGCCGTCGCGCTGGTCATGGTGATTGCCGCCGCCGCCAGTCTGGTGCAGGTTCGTTCGGGGGAGGCCACGGTTATCACCCGCTTTGGTAATCCCGTGCGGGTGCTGCTTAAGCCGGGCATCGCCTGGCGCTGGCCGATGCCCTTCGAGACCGCCATCCCGGTTGATTTGCGACTACGCACGACGTCCAGCGGCCTGCAGGACGTTGGCACCCGCGATGGTCTGCGCATTATCATCCAGGCTTACGCGGTTTGGCAGGTACAGGCCGATCCGGGGCATGTGGAACGATTTATGCGCGCGGTACAAAATCAGCCGGATGAAGCGGCCCGGCAAATCCGCACTTTTGTCGGATCGGCGCTGGAAACCACGACCAGCGGTTTTGCGTTGGACCGACTGGTGAACACCGATCCCGCCCGGGTACAGCTTGCGCAGGTTTAACAACGCCTACGCGCGCAGATTGAGCAGCCCCTACGAGACAGTTACGGAATACGGTTAATCAGCGTGGGCATCGAACGCCTGACGTTGCCGGCGGTGACCCTGGGCGCCACGGTCGATCGCATGCGCGCCGAACGCGAGACCATCGCCACCGAACGCACGGCGGAAGGGAAGCGCAAGGCGGCGGAAATCCGCTCGGGCGCGGAACGAGACGCCCGCATCATACAAGCCGATGCTACGGTAAAGGCCGCCGCCATCGAAGCACGATCGCAGGTCGAGTCAGCGGATATCTATGGCAAAGCCTACGCCAGCTCGCCAGAGTTATATAACCTGCTGCGCTCTCTGGATACCCTGGGCACCTTGATTACTCCCGCTACCCGTCTGGTTTTGCGTACCGACGCCGCGCCGTTTCGCGTGCTGGTTGACGGCCCGCCGCGCTTACCCATCACCAGTGGCGCAGTGCAACCGATAGCCCCCTCCGCGCCGCAGCCGGCGCCACCCACAGGACACCGGCCGCCGGCCGCCGCAGCGGGGGCCGCATCCGATGCCCCCGCCGAGGGATCGCATCCGTGAACCGGCCGGAGAGAGGGCCGAATCCACAGGGACCCTGGATCCAGACGGGCCGGCTGGTGTTTCTGGCGCTGTACGCGCTGACGCTGCTGGCCGCGTGCGGCTGGCTGATATCCAATGTGCGCCAAATCAATCCCGACAGTCAGGCGGTGGTTCTGCGTTTCGGGGCAATGCAACGTATTGAACATGCCGGGTTGCTTTGGGCGTGGCCACGGCCGTTTGAACAGGTAGTGATACTTCCTTCGCCGGGAAGGGTTATCGAACATCGGGTGGAAGCGCTGCTACGGTCGGACCAAGCGCGCGAGATCCGCTATGACATCAGCATGAGCGGCGACGCACTCGCCGGATCCGGTTATTTGCTCACCGGCGACGCGGGCGTGGCGCAGCTGGATGTCCGCGTCTTTTACCGCATCACCGACCCCTATGCCTGGGTGCTGGAGGACAGTCATGTTGAACCCGCGCTAAACCGGTTGGTGGAACGCGCGGCGGTAATGGTCTGCGCCTCGCGCGATCTTGACACGATCCTGGTTGCCCGGCCGGAACTGGTAAGCGGTGACAGCGGCGCGGCCCAGCGCCGTGAGCGGCTGCGCGGCGATTTGCAACAGGCGATAAACCGCAGCCTTGATGCGTTGGCCACCGCCGGCGGCGGGCTGGGCATTGAAATAGAACGGGTAGACGTACAGTCATCGTTGCCAAATGAAGCGGTGGATGCCTTTAACGCCGTGCTGACCGCCAGCCAACGGGCTGAACAGGCTATCGCCATGGCGCAAAACGATGCGGCGCGGCAGACCCAGGCCGCGGCCCAAAACGCCGATCGCACGCTGCAGGTTGCCTACGCCGGCGCCAGTGAACGTATGGCCCGTGCTCAAGCGCAGACTGCGGATATCAGTAACTTGGCGCAGACGCAGCGAAGTGGAAACGACCCGGGAATGCTTTGGCGTCTTTATCGCGCCAGGGTGGCGACTCTTTTCGCCAAGGCCGGTTCGGTCACCGTTATCAATCCGGGCGACGATGCCCAACTGATTTTGCAGGGCGCTGAGCCTCGGGAGCCTACCAAAAAATGAGCAGGTCAGCTACGTCTTCTTCCTCCCGCGACGGCCATGGGCATCATCATACCCATCTCACCGCGACGATGCTGACCCGGGCGGAACGGCTCAGCGTGGCACGCCAGCTTAGCCTGGCCATGATTGCCTCGGGGCTGCTGATCCTCGGGTTGCTGTGGCGCGGGTACGCTCCCGAGCAGCAGGGCGTAGGCCAATTACTGCTGGGCAGCGCCGCGCTGCTGGTGGCGCTGCCGGTGTTCCGCTCCGCCTGGCATAGCCTGCGACATCCCAGCCTGCACGGTATTACCGATCAGCTGATTGCCTTGGCCATGCTCTGTGCCTGGGCCAGCGGTGATCTGCTAACCACCGCGCTGCTGCCCATTATTATGATCTTCGGCCATGTGCTGGAGGAGCGTAGCGTTATCGGTTCGCAAGAGGCCATCGAGGCACTGGGCCAACTGACCCGCAGCCAGGCCAGACGCATTGACGCCGAGGGCCATATTTGCGAAATCGATAATGCCTTACTGGTTGCCGGTGATTGGGTGGAAGTGCGCGCCGGCGATCGGGTGCCGGCCGACGGTCGGGTGCTGGAGGGGCAGGGTAGTCTGGATACTGCGCCGATCACCGGCGAATCGTTGCCTCTGGATGTATGCGCAGGTCAGGAGGTTTATGGCGGGTCAATCAATCTCGACGGGCTGCTGCGTATTGAAGTAACCCGCATCGGCGAAGGGTCGACGCTGGGCAAGGTGATTGCCCTGATGCAGCAAGCCGAACATGCCAAGCCGCCCATTGTCCGGCTATTGGAGCGATATGCCGGACGGTATCTGATACTGGTGCTGATGATTGCCGCGACGACCTGGTTTATTACCAACAATGCCCAGGCCATGCTGGCGGTTCTGGTCGCCGCCTGCCCCTGCGCCCTGGTCTTGTCGGCGCCGGCCACGGCCATCGCCGGGCTGGCGGTTGCCGCCCGGCACGGGATATTGATCCGCAGCGCGGCCTTTCTCGAAGAACTGGCGGATCTCACCTCTCTGGTGATCGATAAAACCGGCACGCTGACCCATGGCGCGCTGCGCCTGCACGCGATCCGCCCACAGCCGGGCACAGACCTGGACCAGCTCCAGCGCGTGGCCGCCGGTCTGGGCGCGACCAGTAACCACCCTATCAGTCGCGCGCTCGCCGCGTTGGTGCCTCGACATGACTATCCCGCGCTGGAGAATATCATTGAACTGCAGGGGCTCGGAGTCGTCGCCGACAGCGGGCTGGGCGAGGTCGTGCTAGGCCGGGCCGAACTGTTTGAACAGCGGGGCATGAGTACCGCCGCGATCCCCGATCATGACGGACCCATTGTCGGTCTGGCGCTTAACGGACGATTTTGCGCCTGGCTGCTGCTGGCGGATACGGTGCGCCCCGAGGCGGCGCGGGCGCTGGCCGAACTACGCCAACTGGGTCTCCGGCGGCAACTGTTGCTGACCGGCGATCGACTGCGGGTCGCCAGCCGTATTGCGGCCGATGTGGGGATTGACCAGGTGATTGCCCAGGCGTTGCCTGAGGATAAATTACGCTGCGTTGGCGCGGAAATTCGCCAAGGTTTCCGGCCGATGGTGGTTGGCGACGGTATCAACGACTCCCTGGCGTTGAAAGCGGGCGTTGTGGGTGTGGCCATGGGCGGCGCCGATATCGCTCTGGCGTCGGCGGACGTGGTGCTGATCGGCGACGATTTGCGCCGTCTCGGTACCTGTGTACGACTTAGCCGCCGGTGCCGGCATACGCTACAGGTCAATGTATTGATCGGTTTGGGGTGGACGCTGCTGATCGTCGCCGCGGCGGCGTTTGGTCTACTTGGCGCCGGCGGGGCGATGATCGCGGCGGTACTGCATAATCTCAGCACCCTTCTGGTATTGGGCAATGCGGGGCGACTGCTGCGCTTTGACGAGCCCTTGGGGGCTCAGGAACCGCCGGATATCCCGCTGCGAAAATGATTTCCGGCAACGGCCCGGCGCGGTAACATAGCGCGGTTTTGTCACGGTGACGGTTAACGGCCGCCATGCCAACGCCCTCTAGGGAGGAGGACATGCGAAAATATATGCCAGCATTGCTGGCGGTTTCACTTCTGGGATGCGCCGCCAGCCACCAACCCATGGCGCAGGCCGGCGCGCAACCGGCGGATATCGATAGCTACACCCTCACCAAAATCGACGCGATCGTGGCGGACCTTCGCGTCAACGGGCGGGAGAACAGCCTGGGCGAGCGCATCACGACCATTTCCGCCGACTTTTTAGGAACTCCCTACGTCGCGAACCGGCTGGTGGGATCGGACCGCGTAGCCGAACGGTTGGTCATCGATTTTCGCGGGGTCGATTGTTTCACCTATCTCGACTATGTCGATGCGCTGAGTAAATCCGCCAACGCCGACCAATTTAACGATCGGCTCAAGCAGACCCGGTATATCGATGGCGACGTCAGCTACGCTCACCGCAAGCAATTTTTTACCGACTGGTCATCTTTGCCACCCCTAAACGCCACGGATATCACCCGCGCCATCAGCCCCAGCGCCGTCACCATCGTTAAGGCGCTCAATCAAACCGCCGACGGCGGCAGGGTATTTCCCTCGTTGGGCGTCGAGACGCGAGCCATCACCTACATACCGGCCAAGGCGGTCAACAGTGCCGTCGTCGGTCGGCTAAGAAGCGGCGACTTTATCGGTATCTATACCCCGATGGCTGGAATGGATGTGACCCATACCGGTATTTTTATCATGACCGACCGGGGACCGGTATTACGCAACGCATCGTCCCGCGCGGCGCATCGGAAAGTCGTGGACTCGCCCTTTCTGGCCTATATCAAGAAGACGCCGGGGATCGTGGTGCTCCGGGCAATATAGTCTAGGATAGGGCATGGGTTTTCGGCATCCGCCGAGCTCCTCTTATCCGGGCAGTCTCACCACGAACCGAACAGGGCGTCTATCCGATGGCTAAAATTACTGAGGCAACGATCAAACACATCGCCGAGCATGTTGGGGGCCGCAACAATATTATTCTGTGCGGCAACTGCATGACGCGCTTGCGGCTCACGCTTAACGATCAAGCGCGAGTCGACCAGACGGCGCTGAAAAACATCGCCGGCGTGATGGGCGTTATCAACGGCGATCGGCAGGTGCAGATCGTCCTGGGTCCCGGTAAGGCACAAACCGCGGCGGATATGATGAATACCCTATTGGGCCGCGCTGAGGCGGACGTCGCCGATGCCCCCGGGGATCTCGATGCCATTGCGGCACAGAATAAAAAGCAGCTCAGATCGCGACAAACCAGCGCGCTGCAAAATTTTTTCACCAAGTTTGCCACCATCTTTACCCCGCTGATCCCCGGTTTTATCGCCGCCGGTTTGCTGCTGGGGATTGCCACGCTGCTTGAACAAAGCCTGGTCATCGGCGTCGCGTCGCCCAATGCCTGGACGATCGGCATCATCGGCTACATGAAAGTATTCAGTAAAGGCCTGTTTGCTTTTTTGAGTATTCTTATCGGCCATAATGCGCAAAAGGCGTTTGGCGGCACGGGGGTGAATGGCGCCATCATTGCGTCGCTGTTTGTGCTGGGCTACGTGCCGGACGCCAAGGTCGGTTACTATTCAGGCATCAGCAGCTTTTTTGGCCTGCCCATCGATCCCAGAGGCAGCATTATCGGCGTACTTATCGCCACGATCCTGGGCGCTTGGGTGGAGCGAAAGGTACGGAGGTTTATGCCCGATAACCTGGATATGATTTTGACCTCGGTTGTGACGCTGTTAATCATGGGAGCGGTGACGTTTGTGGTTATCATGCCGGCCGGTGGGGCGTTATACAAAGGCATGTCATGGCTGTTTTTACACCTGAACGGCAACCCCTTCGGCTGCGCCGTGCTGGCGGGTTTGTTCCTGTTAGCGGTCATGTTTGGTATTCATCAGGGGTTTGTCCCGGTTTATTTCGCCTTGATGGATGCCCAAGGATTTAATTCGCTGTTTCCAATCCTGGCGATGGCCGGTGGGGGACAGGTGGGGGCGTCAATGGCGTTGTTTGTCAGGGCAAAAGCCGGTTCGATGCTACGCACCCAAATCAAGGGTGCCATCATCCCGGGCATCCTCGGCATTGGTGAGCCGCTGATTTATGGTGTGACCCTACCTAGGGTAAAACCTTTTGTCACTGCCTGCATCGGAGGGGCGGTCGGCGGTTTTTTCCTCGGCACCATCGCTTATCTGGGATTACCTGTCGGTCTTAATACCGTCTTTGGTCCCTCCGGCATCGTGTCTATTCCGCTGATGACGTCCGCGCAGGGCATCTATCCGGGCATGATGGTCTATATTGCCGGGCTATTGGTATCCTATACGGCGGGATTCATCACCACCTGGTTTTTCGGTAGCAAGAATGTTGATTTGAATTAACCGGGGCCGCTTGCGTTTGGGCGCAACCCGACCATGCCAGATAAAAAAACACCCAAGAAACAACACAAGGATCGGTAAGATGTCAGCTTGTCACATTCCGTTGGTACGTACTCTTTCGATTTCTCTCATGGCGGGCCTGGTATGCGCAACCGCATCCCTGGCCCCGGTTTCGGCGGCGACGTCCTCCAGTATAAAGGTTGACGCGCAGCAGGTCTTTTTGCCGGAAATTTTCGGCGCAAAGGCGGATAACGCCTTCGATAATACGCTAGCCATTCAGCAGGCAATCGATAAGGCGACCGCCGCCGGTGGCGGCATGGTCAAGCTGGGCAACGGTGTGTACCTAAGCGGTCCGCTCGAATTGAAATCGGGCGTGAATTTGCATTTGACCGCTGACGCCACGCTTAAGGCTCTCCATCCGAAAACGGGAACCGCCGGTCGTGATTTTAAGGCCGCGTTCATCGGTTCGCCGTCTCAGCCGGGGGAGGCCTTTATCCGTGCCGCAGATGCCAAAAATGTGCAAATTACCGGCTTCGGTACCATTGATGGCAGTGGCGACACGCTATTCTGGCCGGAGGCCATGAAGGTTCGTCAACGTGTCCGCGGCGGCGATCCCGACTACTTTAAGCAACGTTTCCCTGGCATTCCTTTGGCTAATGGGATGCCCCGGCCGTGGCTAATCGAATTCAGCCATATTGATCGGGGCCTGATCGGCGCGGTACACCTGAAAAATTCGCCGATGTGGACGGTGGTGCTGCGCAATAGCCAAAATCTGCGCCTTGATGGCACCACGCTGCGTAATCCTCCCGACTCGCCGAATACCGATGGTATCGATATCGTTTCCTCGTCCCACATCCTGCTGAGCCATCTCGACGTTGCCTCCGGGGATGATAACGTGGCGATCAAATCCGGGCTTCCGACGGCACCGGGCGCGGCGTCAACCGATATCGTCGTGCGGGACTCGTTTTTCCGCCAGGGTCATGGTGTCTCTATCGGCAGTGAGACGGCGCACGGGATTGGCCATATCCATCTAAGCCACCTGCAGTTCGAGGGTACGGAAAACGGGATTCGCATAAAGTCTGCGCGCGATCGCGGCTCGGATATCGGCGCTATTACCGCGGATCATCTGACCATGCGCGATGTGCGTGTCCCCATCACTATCAGCAATGTTTATAATGGCGAGTCCTCGGTCAAAGGCGCGTTGCCGGCAATCGACCCGCTGCCGATATCGGCGACCACCCCTAGGGTACATGACGTGACAATCCGCGATGTACTCGCCACCGGCGCCCAGGCGGCCGGCGTGATCGAAGGCTTGCCCG
>JAATGH010000385.1 GCA_015654745.1 Enterobacterales bacterium | reverse complement strand
CTTCATCGTTGTGGCGTTAGCACCGGCATTATCGATAATGTCGCCGCTAACTTTGAGCGTTGGGGTATTCATCACTACGCCTGCGGCGGCGTTGATCGTTACGGTAGTCGCATTATTTACTGTAACCGGCTGGCCGTTCGCCTCGACTGCTATCCCGGATTCGGTCAGTTTGATGTATTGCCCCCACTGGCTGTAAATCACCGTCTCGCCGGCGTTTAGCCCGGTATGCCTGGATCCTTGATGGTTGGAGGCGATGATCACCGCATTTGACCGGTCGCCGCCCAGAAAACCCAAAATGACATCCGTCCCGACCGGCAGCCCGGAGGAAAAACCGAATTCCGCCATGCGGGGCGTGTCACCTCGAACCTCCAGAGGTGTTTGGTATTGGATCCTTTGAACACCTCCATCATCAGACAGTCCAGAAACCGTTCCGGCGCCGAGCATCATTTTTACTTGGCGATAAAGCTTCGATAAAAGTCCGTTAACGTCCATTATGCAGCTCCAAATGCTCCTGGTAGAACTCATACGGCTGAACGGTAAATGCTTCTGGAGGCATAAGAACCATTTGCGCCACGCTCCCCCTGTCGTCCTTGAGATAAGTCACCTCAGAGAGCAACCAGAGCGCATTCCCTAGGCCAAAAATAGGGAGAGTGATCGGAATCAGGGTGTTAGGCGTCCATAATGTTCCACTGCTATCCCTCCAACTATCAACGGTGACCTGTAACTGTTTTGAGCGGCCGTAGCGCCGATTCATTTCCCAATTTATGCAATCTTGTGCCTTGTTGTGAGAAAGCATCGTGCTTTCGACTATCACGATGTGGTTTCGGTAGCGCATGCTTTTTGCTTCAGGATCGGTCGCTGTGGCTAAGGTCACTGAACTGTAACCGGTATTACCCGCCACCTCGGTTAGGACGTTTGTTGACATGGAAACGCCGGTATAGTTGGAATAGCGCTCATCCATGGACGATTGATACGCGGCGTCCTGAATGTTCACACCCTGCTCTACGCCGCTCGAAGCTTTTTTTGCCCCTACGCGGGTCATAAATAAGCCGCCGTCCGGTAAATCATAATAAAGCAGCGCCGCCCAGCGCGAAATGCGATCGATAACCTCTTGCGACGATTCACCCCAATTCAGGGTAAATTGTGGCACAGGTTCCATGTCAGTCACATCGGACGAAACGGTAACCCCATAAGGCCGCGCTAAGCGCTGTGCTATTTGAAGGGAGTTCGCGTTGCTGATAACGTTATTTGGCCATTCAGCGGAGCAGTCCACCAAGTCCTGACATTTACTGCGCCCGACTGCCCTCACCTCATGGCGGGAACTAGATATCATTGGTGCCCACCGATCAACATAACCCGTCAGGACGGGGTCCGTGCCAATTTTAACTATGCAGGGGTCACCGGGTTTTACCAGTTGTTGGGCGGGATCTCCGGGATAAAAATCCATCAGGGATAAATCAAAGTCGCTGGGTAGCCTCTCGATACTGCGCGTAACGCGCACCTGGTCCCATCCGGATATGATTTTACCGCCAATGATCAGGCTTAATTCATCGCTCATGATGTCAGCGCCTTAAACGTGGTTGGCATAAATGCCGGATGAACCGGATCGGCCATTTTCACCAGGGACTCGGCGCGGGCGGCATCCTGATAAAGCCGGTTGGCCAAGGTTAGCGCAGGTAGCGGCCGGTTAATGACAACGATTTCTACCGTCGCCAAATCGGCTCCGGCGGACTGCAAGGACGAAACCACACTTTCGCGAAGCACCTGCAGTTCCTGATAAACGTCGTCATAACCAGCGTCGGCAATTTTTAACGTCACCGCATCGATCACTGCAATCACCCGGGACAGTATGCCCATGGCGTCGTCGTAGCTGGACGGGGTGTACTGCGCTTCGGCGTTCGCCATTGCGCCAGCGGCCAGGACGATGAAATAGTTCTGAGCCGCCGCAGCGATCGCGCTATCGCTGGTCGCCGGCCGATAGGTTGAATCCGTGAAACCGGCCAGAGTTTCCCAAACCCTAATCAAATCGCTCAGGCTCGCGACTCCGCTATTGATAGCATCCGCAACCGCCTGGGCATTTGCTGAATACGCCTCAATAGTGGTTGAATCCAGTAAGTCCGCCGTTGCAGTGTCTATGGCGGCCCGGTTTTCGATTGATGTCGCAATTTTTTCAGCCACAAGACCATCATAATCGTCCGTGTCCGCAGTCGTGCTCACATTCCCGGTCGTGCCCGATACGCTCCCGCCTACATCACCATTTTCATATCGCCCGTACCGCGTGCTGCCGAACGTAGATTTCAGTGTGTTATTGAGATTTGTTGCCTCATCGGCAGTGCTGGTCACCATACTTGACCAAAACTTGCCGGTGCTTTTCAGCGTCTTCAGAGCTTGAGTAACAGTGCGCAGATCGCCCTTCACTTCAGAAATAAACGTGGCGGCTATTTTTGAAGCCAGCGATAGATAGGACGTGGTCACCGTCGATGTGGCGCTGGCGGCATCGGTGAGAGCAAAAACCTTCAGTCCCGATTCAATCACCGTCAGGGTGAATTCAAATACGCGGCCGGCTGGCCCCTCGGTTATTTTCAGGCCACCAGCCGGAATGCTGACTGTCAGTTCTCCCAGGGTGGGATGAATAAGCGTCCCAGGCCCGGAAGTTTCGCAAGCAGCCACCAGCGAATCGCGCTGAGTCATCACGTCGCCAGCCGTATAACGCAGGCTGCTTTGAATAATGAACCCGCGCAGCGTCAGCTTACGGGTTGAGCGTCCCAGGTCTTCAACCCAGACCGAATCTCGGAAGGGGTATTCATGCACCGCCTGGCGGCGGCCGAACTCACCATCACCGGTTGTCACGGCGAAGGGAACACCCCGGAATGAGGCCGCATGCAGATGATCGAACCAAATCCAACTATCTCCGGATCCTCCCAATAGCGAGGATAATTCGTCACTTAATATGGACATGCTTTACCCCATATAACAAAAAACCCTCCGAAGAGGGTAATATTATTATTTATCGATTGGTTACATTAATTTATAAATGTCGATAAGAGACATAAATCCACCGCTCCCGCAAACAGAAAACTTTATAAAATAAATCTTTCCTTGTTGTACAATTTGATTACTTTGGCTCAAAGCCGCATCGTTTAATTGTAAAAAATTACTAGGCATTGCAAATATTTTCCCATCGATAAACTTGAACTGAATTGTTTTTATTGAATTACCTGAATCTGAAAATTGTACATTTTGAACTTCTGCCGCTGCGGAATGAATTTCACAACCTTGACTAGGGGAGTCCTTATCTAATCCCGTTATACTTACTAAACCCGTTAAACTATCTTCATTAACAGATGGAGCAGATAATGCGCTTGCTGAAAATAATATAAATATAAAAGCTATAATTTTTCTCATTTTCACCTTGTCCATAATACAATGAAAAAATTTATCATTTTGTTTTCCATGATTGATTATCATAATCTACAATAAAATACAAGTTGTTATAAAATATTTATGGGTTGGTCATTGCTGTGGTGACTTTTGGACCCGTCGCGCTTATCACTTGCTTCTCTCCAGTTTGCCCATTTATAATTGTTAATTCAATCTGAGTCTTGTTATCCTTCATAGCCGTAGCGATAGCATTCGCCATGGTTTGTTCTAAAGCACCTGGTGTGCCGGTTGAAGACAAGGGCGGTTCAGAATTAATGCCGTAAGGAGATGTCACTACTGGGATTCCATTATCTTGTGGTGGTTGTGAAATGATCGGCGAGTAATCAGGAAGTCCAGGCATAACTTTATCGAGATAATTTCTAGTCTCATTAGGCAATCGTTGTAATCCGTATTTGCTGATGTTATCTGGTCCAACATTATATGCTGCAACAGCTTTTGAAACATCACCATTAAATTTAATCAATAAATCTGAAAGATAATGCGCTGCGGCGTCCGATGATTTATTAAAATCTAACCTGTCATTAGTTGTATTCAATCCATATTGTTGCCCGGTAGATGGCATAAATTGAAAAGGCCCTTCAGCACCTGCTGGAGAGTATAAATTTTTACCTCCCCCGGATTCCGCCTGATAAACATTATTTAGGATTCCTGCCGGCAATTTATATTGGTTCTCCAATTGTGTTAACCGTTGTTGCTCTTGGATATTGTTACTTGGATTGACAACATTTGCGGGCGGTTTAACGTAAAGTTGCTTAACTTCTTGTTGGAGGTTCATGGCGGCGTCCCGCGCGCCGTAGCGGGACTGATATTGTTGGCGCATGCTGTCTGTCAAAACACCAAACCGCAACGCCATCCTATCGGCACCGCTTAGTTGTGACTTAAAATTGGGATCATTATCGATATTGTCGAGTATGGACTGATCTTGTGATGCCCGGTTGCTGGCGCTATCCAGTTTTTTCTGAGTGGGATTATTCGCCATGATACCGCCCAACCCAGCCTCAAATCTCATTTTTAGGCCATCCCACGCAGCGGAGGTTCGGTTCAGTTGTTCACGCATTACATCAACATTTTTAAACGCCTGGGGACCCCAGACAAGCCCGTCGCGCTGGGCCTGATCTTTAAGACGCTGAACCTCATCAGTCGATAAACGCAGGTAACTCAAAAGGTCGGGAGACAGACCAAGCTTTCGGGCAATGAGCGCCTGATCGCCCGGGGTGATATTCTGCATCTGCTGACCCAGATCAGATATCAGCTTATCGACATCGGCCAGACCCTCTTTAGTCTTATCGATGCCAATGCCATATTTGTGCAATATAGCAACAATGGACTGATCGCCTCGCCCTTGTGCGGCCTCATTGGCCCTTTCGAAAAAGCTGCTGATAGAATCCTCGGCATCCTTTCTGGCACTGCCGTTCTCGACCATAGCGCCAGTGAGTCGCTGGAAGGCATCCGTGGTCATGCTGATATTTTTGGCTGTCGTTTCCATTCGATAGCCACTTCCGACAAAGTCTTCTATACCATTTTTTACCATGCCGATGATCTTTGCCGTGGCGCCCAGACCAACCGATAATCCGGCCACCATTTTTAACGGCGGTACCATATCACCAATAAATTGCACACCGTCGCGAGCGTTCGACGCCATCCCCTGGAATTTATCGTTCAGCGTCGATAACCCATCCACCGACTCCCGACCGCCAAGCCTCAACCCTGTCTGGGTTTTTTCCAGAGACGGCAGCAGGTTTCTAACCGCCTCATCGATGCGCTGTATTGACGCGCTGACCTGATCATCCGCTTTGAGCTCAAAATCAAACGCATTAGCCATTATGATTTTTCCTTTCTGAATTAATTCGATGCGCCTGATCTTCCCACCAGCAGAGTTGGGACCACGTCAGGGACCAGGATTCCTGTGGTCCCCAACGATAATACAACGCCACATCGGCAATCAGTTCCCGCCAGCGTCCTCCGTCGGGGATCGGTTCAAAAAACCCAAAAGATAAGCCTCCGCATCTTGATAATCGGTATACGCCAGCTTCTTGACCACCTCGCGGGGGATCCCCGTTAACAGCGTGATCAGCAAAGCCATAGCGTTTAAAGAACCAGCTTTCTTTTGCTCATCATAAAATTGGATAACATTGCTCAGGACCGGTTCAGTAAGATCCAGTGTTTCCCACGTCTGCTTACCGCTATTATCCGAAATTGGTTTAACGAGCGTGATGGTTTTGCTTCTTTCCAGTTCTGCCATGATTAATTCTCCGTCACCGATCCGCCTTCCCAGCGCAGATCAAAAGTTGCTTCGGTTGAGTCCACTTCCT
>JAATGH010000387.1 GCA_015654745.1 Enterobacterales bacterium | reverse complement strand
CATAACGACACCTATGACAAGGTGTGCGGCACTGTAAGCAAGGAATAGTCACCGCACCGCCTGAGTATCTACCTTTCCAAGAGAATTGTTTAATGATATTGCTCAATTTATCAGCAAATCAATCCATATTGAAAAATCTTTCTTGAGAGATACTGATTAGGCCGACTAATCGGTATATTTCATGGGAAAATGGAATGGGTAGCTATTACTATGTCAATAAAAACGCGCAAACTAATGGCGATCATGAAGTTCATATAAGTTCATGTAATTTTTTGCCTGAAGAAAAAAATAGGCTGTATCTTGGCATTTTCGAGACTTGCTCTCCAGCAGTCCGGGAAGCGAAGAAAACCTATAATCAATCAAATGGTTGCTACTATTGCTGCAATCCATGTCATACGTCTTAATCAACTGAAATCCTTTCAAGGCTGCCTATGGGCGGCCTTTTTTATTACCAGAAGCAGGAGAATAAAAATGTTAACCGTAAAAGTCATGTCTCCAAGTGGTGCAGAAGAGATCACTGAAGGACAAAGCATTGGTTGGAACCCTGAGCAAGCATCCATTGCGATTAAAGGGCAAGAACTTAATCGCTTTCTCAAGCCTGGTGAGATTGCTTATGTGATGAACATGAACGGCAAGACCGTTTCTCGCTACGAGTTCGTCAACGGGCAATAGGCATTACAGATGGCTTTCAGTGAGAGCCATTGATAATGCGCAAGCAAAGCCATCTTTAGCCCCCTTCAGCCCACCCTGGGCATGGTTACTGGTGGCTTTTTATATTCAGGAGTCAGCATGAAAGAGCCCCGCATCTACGGCAGCAAGTGGGACCGGATGCGCCTGGCTTTCCTGCGTGAGCATCCACTCTGTGCCATGTGCAAGCGACAGGGCCGAGTCGTGGCCGCTGCTGTAGTTGATCACATCGTTGCCCACCGACTCAAAGACGCGCTGCAATCCGGCAATGCCGAGGCTATTACCAAAGCGCAAAAACTCTTCTGGGAACGAAAGAACTGGCAATCGCTGTGCAAGCAGCATCACGACTCTACCAAGCAGCGCATGGAGAAGAGCGGCATCATGCCGGGCTGCACCGAGGATGGCATACCCCTCGATCCCAATTCACATTGGCGCAAATGAAAACGTTTCTCATCAACATCAAATGAGAGCCATTCTCAAAGGGGAGGGCGGGTCGAAAGTTCAGGGCTTAGCCTCCTGAAGACCGAGCAGCCTGCTTTTTGTGCACAACCGCGAAATGAAAACTTTTTTTTGGGAGGTTTTCCATGGCTGGACGCCGACCAAAACCAACACATTTGAAGATCGTCACCGGTAACCCGGGTAAGCGCCCCCTCAACAAAAACGAGCCCAAACCGATCCGCGAAATCCCGAGCCCGCCGGCACATTTAACCGATTGGGGAAAAGCGGCGTGGGGTAGGTTGACGCTGTTGCTGGATCAAATGGGCGTGCTGACTGTTGCCGATACGTTGGCACTCGAACGACTCTGCGATCTGTATGCCGAAATTCTCAGGCTGCGTCAGCAAATTGATATTGAGGGCAACACTTACACAGCCAAAACCAAGATGGGCGATTTCCTGATTAAAGGCCACCCCGCGGTAGGGCAGTTGGCCGACGCGGATCGCCGCTTCAAGGGGTATTTAGTCGAGTTCGGCCTGACGCCGGCGGCAAGGACAAAGGTAAAAGTCGATGGCGGAGAGGAAAAAGAAGACCCGCTCAACCAGTTCTTCGGCTGATCCGGCAACGCAATATGCTCTTGATGTCACGGCTGGAAAAATACTGGCAGGCCCTGATATTCGTGCCGCCTGTGCCCGGCATTTGCGCGACCTTGCGGAGGGGCCGCAGCGTGGTTTGATCTGGGATGTTGAAGCAGTCACGCGGGTAATAGATTTCTTCGCGAAAGTGCTGAAGTTGAACGGCGGCGAGCATGAAGGACAGCCATTTATTCTCTTACCCTGGCAATGCTTTATCGCCGGATCGTTATTTGGCTGGAAAGGCCCGGACGGCACCCGGCGTTTTCGCATGAGCTATATCGAATCTGGCAAAGGCTCCGGAAAATCACCCTTGGCCGGCGGCATTGGCCTGTATCTGCTGATGGCGGACCAGGAGCCACGCGCCGAGGTTTACGCTGCGGCAACCAAAAAAGACCAGGCCATGATCCTTTTCCGGGATGCGGTCACGATGGTGGACCAATCGCCGGCACTGTCGAAGCGCATAACGAAGTCGGGCGGGGCAGGCAAGGAATGGAATCTGGCATTTCTGCAATCCGGTTCCTTCTTTAAACCCATCAGTTCGGACGACGGCCAGTCCGGACCGCGCCCGCATGGCGCGCTGATCGATGAGGTGCACGAGCACAAAACCAATCAGGTTGTGGAGATGATGCGCGCCGGTACTAAAGGCCGGCGCCAGGCGCTGATATTCCTCATCACCAACAGCGGCCATGATAAAACCAGCGTCTGCTTTGAGTATCACGAATATGGCCGCAAGGTGGCCGCTGGTGATTTGGTCGATGACAGTTTTTTCAGCTTTATTTGCTCGCTGGACGAAGGCGACGATCCTTTTAAGGACGAAGGTTGCTGGCCAAAGGCCAACCCCTCGCTGGGGTATACGTTCGAGCTGAAATATCTGCGTGAGCAGGTTACCCAGGCGCGCGGCATGCCGTCGAAAGAAAGTACAGTGCGCCGGCTCAATTTCTGCCAATGGGTGGAAGCCGCCGATCCCTGGATTAACAGCGATACCTGGATGAGCTGCGAAGGGGATTATGCCCTGGAAGAGTTACAGGGCGAGGAATGCTATGGCGGCCTGGATCTGTCAGGCTCTCGCGACCTTACCGCGCTGGCGTTGTTTTTCCCCAAACAGCGCAAATTATTCGTGGAGTTCTGGACACCAAAAGACACGATGCTGGACCGCGCCAAGACTGACCATGTGCCTTATGACAGCTGGGTGCGCGACGGTTATGTCCATGCGCCGCCCGGCAAGGCGGTGAACTATGGCTTCGTGGCGGTACGCATAGGTGAACTGGCGGCCATGTTTAATATCCGGTGCCTCGCGTTTGACCAGTACCGCATTAAATACCTTGAACCGGAGCTGGAGAAGGAATCCGTCAGTGTTGTGCTTATCCCACATGGACAGGGCTATTTCAAAGCGCAGGGATCAGGGCTGTGGATGCCGCGGTCAATCGAAGTATTTGAAGAAAGACTGAACGACAAAACGATCATCATCCGCCGCAATCCTTGCCTGCGCTGGAATGCCGCTTCGGCGGTGCTCGAAGCCGACCAAAAGGATAATCGCATTTTCGCCAAGAAGAAAAGCACCGGGCGCATCGATGGCGTTGTCGCGTCGGCGATGGCTATCGGCGCCGCCGAGGATGCGGAGATCGAGGAAGAGGGCGATCTGGATGGTTTCTTTGATGACCCAATCATAGTAGGTACCTGATGGCACGGAACAACAAACCGGGGCGGATAAAATCCACGCTCCTTAATTGGCTGGGCGTGCCGATCAGCCTGACGAATGGCACTTTCTGGCAGGAATTGTATGGAACCAGCAGCAGCGGCAAGGTAGTGACCGCCGATAAGGCCATGGCCCTGGCGGCGGTATGGGCCTGTGTGCGATTGCTCAGTGAATCCACGTCAACGCTACCGCTGAAGGTCTACCGGCGCGAGGCGGACGGTTCACGCAAGCTGGCGCAGGATCACCCGGCTTATAAAGTCCTGTGCCGGCGCCCCAATCTGGAAATGACCCCCTCGCGCTTTATGCTGATGGTGGTGGCCAGCATCTGTCTGCGCGGTAATGCGTTTGTCGAAAAGCTGATGATAGGCTCGAAAGTAGTTTCCTTGAATCCGCTCTTGCCGCAAAACATGCTGGTGAAGCGGCTCGATAGCGGCATGCTGGAATATACCTATACCGAGAACGGCAATAAACGAATTATCCCGACCGATCGCATGATGCATATCCGCGGCTTTGGCCTGGATGGTGTCTGCGGGATGATGCCAATGCATACCGGGCGGGATGTGTTCGGCGCGGCGCTGGCGGTGGATGAGTCAGCGGCCAAAATATTTGAAAACGGGCTGCAGAGTACCGGTTTTCTATCATCGGAAACCGCGTTAACCAAAGAACAGCGTGAACGGCTCCGTAAGAGCCTCCAAACCTTCGCCGGATCAAAAAACGCCGGCAAATTGATGGTACTGGAAAATAAACTCACCTATCAAAACGTGACCATGAACCCGGAATCAGCGCAGCTGCTGGAAAGCCGGGCGTTCAGCATTGAGGAAATTTGCCGCTGGTTCCGGGTACCGCCCTTTATGGTGGGGCATGTGGATAAACAAAGCAGCTGGGCGTCCAGCGTGGAAGGTATGAACCTGCTGTTCCTGACGAATACGCTACGCCCGTTGCTGGTCAATATTGAACAGGAAATTTCCCGCTGCCTGTTAAACGATGATGAGGATTATTTTGCGGAATTCTCTGTTGAAGGATTGCTGCGTGCGGACAGCGCTGGGCGTTCCGCCTTCTACACCACGGCGTTACAAAATGGCTGGATGAGCCGTAACGACGTCCGGCGCCTGGAAAACCTTCCGCCCATCGATGGCGGCGATATCTATACGGTGCAATTGAACCTAACTCCGCTTGATCAGCTTGGTAAGGATAACGTGGCCAGCGGCGAGCGTGCCCGCGCGGCCCTGGAATCCTGGCTGTTTCCCGAGCGTCAGGCTACCCCGCAAAATCAGGACAAGACCCGAGTCGCTTAATCTGGAGTAAATCTCATGACAATTAAAAGCCTTCCGGCTGCGCCGGCGGGGCGCCCCT
>JAATGH010000068.1 GCA_015654745.1 Enterobacterales bacterium | reverse complement strand
GGAATGCGGGCATCGGCAGCGGCAAGGGCGGCGGCGCGGAAAATCTTGTCCACCTGCTCCTGGCTAAAACCGGCATAGTCGCGCTGGGCTTTTTTAACCCGTTCGAGCAAAGTATCCAATTCAGCAATATTAGTAACTGGCATAGATGAACTCCTAAAGTGGTGAAAACTGTTTAACTAAAAATAATCATCACGTGGTGACGTCATCGTTGCCTTCACTTTTTCTTTTTTAGTCGGCGCTGTTAACGTTATTAATGATTTTTAGTTAAAAAGACTTGTGCAAAACGGGCCATTACAGTCAGACGCGCACACGAACATGGCATCGCGTCCGGCCAATGGCATCTAACGGCATAACCGGCTACCTGACGGCATTATAAGGTTGTTATGTTTTATAAAAACTAAATTTAGAATAAAAATTCTATTTATGGGAGGTGGATCAAAAAATTGAAACTTCCATTCCTTGCAGTGTTTTTTGCATCGTTGGTAACGATTTTTTTAAAAATGACATTTTTTATCAATATGTTATAACAAAATAATCATTTTACATTATATAAAACACTACATTTTGATATTTATTAAATAAGTATATTTATCATATATTTATATATAAATCGCTATATAGATGTTGTCAGCAAGACGTTCACTTTCAGAGGGATTTTTTTTATTGTAATTGAAAACGAAATTTTTACTCCTCATAATGTCAACAGACATTTTATTGATTAGGGGATTGCACATTATGGGTAAAGCGCAGCAGCAGAAAACGCTTGATGTGATTTGCATCGGACGCATCGCGCTCGATTTGTACGGACAACAGATCGGCGCCCGGCTGGAAGATATGACCACCTTTGCCAAATACCTGGGCGGGTCGTCGGGCAATGTCGCTTATGGTACGGCGGTGCAGGGCCTGAGGTCTGGCATGCTGGCGCGGGTGGGTGATGAGCATATGGGGCGTTTCCTGCGCGAGGAGTTGCAGCGCGCCGGCGTGGACACCCGGTATCTCATTACTGACAAAGAACGGCTGACGGCGCTGGTGATTTTGGGGGTAAAAGATCAGGAAACCTTCCCGCTGATTTTCTACCGTGAAAACTGCGCGGATATGGCGCTGAGCCCCGAGGATATCAACGAGGACTATATTGCGTCTTCCCGGGCGGTGGCGATAACCGGTACTCATCTCTCCCATCCCAATACCCGGGCCGCGGTGCTCAAGGCGCTGGAATTGGCGCATCGCCACGGTCTGCGCCGGGCGTTGGATATCGACTACCGTCCGGTGCTGTGGGGCTTGACCGCCCTGGGCGACGGCGAGACCCGTTTTGTCTCCTCCGAACGGGTGACTCGCGAATTGCAGGAGGTGCTGCACCATTTTGATTTGATTGTCGGCACCGAAGAGGAATTTCATATCGCCGGCGGCAGTACCGATACGCTGACGGCGTTGCGCAATGTGCGCCAAGCCAGCCAGGCTACGCTGGTATGTAAACGCGGCGCCCAGGGCTGCTCCGTTTTTGAGGGGAATATTCCGGCCAGTTGGGATGATGTCCGCCTGTACAGCGGCGTACGGGTGGATGTGTTGAATGTTCTGGGAGCGGGGGACGCGTTTATGTCCGGTCTGCTGCGCGGTTACCTCAACGATGAGGGTTGGGATAAGGCCTGTCGCTACGCCAATGCCTGCGGCGCGCTGGTGGTCTCCCGTCATGGCTGTGCACCGGCGATGCCCACTAAGGTGGAGTTGGATGACTATCTGCGGCGTGAAAAATCGGTATTGCAACCGGACAAAGATGTGCGATTGAATCATCTGCACCGGGTGACCACCCGCAAACAGCAGTGGCCTGAATTGTGCGTGTTTGCCTTTGATCACCGCAAGCAACTGGTGGATATAGCCCATGCCGCCGGCAAGGACGAGAGCGACATCCCACGTTTGAAGCTGCTGTTGCTGCAAGGGGCGCGTGAAGCCGCGGCTGCGGCCGGCCTGAAGAATAACGCCGGTATTCTGGCGGATACGACCTTCGGCCAGGCGGCGCTGAACGACATTACCGGCGACGGGTGGTGGATTGGCCGGCCCATTGAACTGCCTGGCTCACGGCCGCTGCGCCTGGAGCACGGCGACATTGGTTCTCAACTGGTCGGCTGGCCGCTGGAGCATGTCGTCAAATGCCTGGTTTTTTACCATCCTCAGGATGAAGAAGCGTTGCGACAGGAGCAGGAAGCCTTAATCAGCGAGGTCTATCATGCCTGTAGCCTCTCGGGCCACGATCTGCTCGTGGAAGTGATCCTGCCGGAAAGCAACCCCGACCGGGATGAACGCTACTACAGTCAAATCCTACAACGCTTCTATGCGCTGGGCGTACAGCCGGACTGGTGGAAACTTCCGCCGCTGTCGCCACAGGCTTGGAAAGATGTCGGGCAGGTGATTGAGCGTAATGACGCGTACTGCCGGGGCGTCGTGATCCTGGGACTGGACGCGCCGGAGGAGAGTTTGAAAGCGGGTTTCGCGGCGGCGGCGGATGCGCCGTTCGTGAAGGGGTTTGCGGTGGGACGGACCATTTTTGGCGAGCCGTCGACCAAATGGTTCCGGGGCGAGCTGGATGATGGTCAGTTGATAGAGGAAGTGAAACAGAACTTCCTGAAGCTGATTGGCTACTGGCGGATTTATCGTCCCGTCCGCCCCTGAAGCCGGCCGTGGAAGTATTCCTGGCGCGGGAGGAAACGATGGTCCCGCGCGACGCTGAGGCCCGGTTGAATTCATTGAAAACCGCTGACGGCCACGTACATCAGGTCGGCACCCTTGAACGGGACAGTAGCGCAATAGCCTGTTGTCGACTGCTTGCCCGTTATGCCAGGTCCCTTCCTCACTCTTGTGCATGACTTATGGATGGCATGGCGAAATTATTATGACAACGTCAACGCAACTTACTTTACTGCAGGATGAAATTCGCAGCCGCTACGATACGCTCAGTAAACGGCTGAAACAGGTGGCATGTTATATGCTGGATAACAGTAACAGCATCCCTTTCGATACCATTGCTTCCATCGCTGAAAGGGCCAGCGTTCCGCCCTCGACGTTGATCCGTTTTGCCAACGCGTTTGGCTTTGACGGTTTCAATGAAATGAAACAGGTATTTCGTCAGCATATGATGGAGGACACGGTCAGTTATACCGAACGCGCCCGGCTCTTCCGCCAGACCGCCAATCATGAGATCGCCGCGCCGGAAAAGCCGATGGAAATCCTGAATATGTTCAGTATGGTTAATGGCATGGCGCTGCAGCAGCTGCCGGCGCAGATTAATGAAGCGGATTTGTCCCGTGCGGTCACCTTACTGGCCGCGGCCAACACTATTTATGTTATCGGGCTGCGGCGCTCTTTCAGCATTGCCGCCTATCTGACCTATGCTTTGCGGCACCTGGAGCGACGCGCCTTTCTCATCGACGGACTGGGCGGCATGTTTACCGAGCAGCTGAGCATGGTGCAGACCGACGATGTGGTGATCGCCATCAGCTATTCGCCTTATGCCCAGGAAGTGGTGGAGCTGGTGTCCATGGGGGCGAAAATCGGCGCCAAACAAATCGCCATTACCGATAGCCTGGTCAGTCCGTTGGCCGCCTTCAGTGACGTCTGCTTTGTGGTGCGCGAGGCGCAGGTGGACGGGTTCCGCTCACAGGTCTCGTCCATGTGTTTGTCCCAAACGCTGATGCTGTCCCTGGCGATGCAAAACGCCACTCATCACCCACTGACTGACACGCAAAAAGCCGGCTGAACCACGCGCTGGTCAGCTCGATAAACAACCCACTCGCGCAGGGACGTGGTGGTGACAAACCCCACTTTAAGCCTGCGCTCATCAGGTCTTGCCTGCAGGGTGGTCCGACGGCGAAAACCGATCCGGCCGGCCCGGGCCGGCTCTCCCGACGTTTAGCTTTTTATCCGTAATCTGCCCCTCCGAGGAGGGTGTTTTTTTAAGATCGCTTCCATCTTATGGAGCCTTAGGATACTCAGCGGAGTTGATCCAAGCGTGATCTTTTTCCCAGGTGAACTGCCATTTACGTATCGGTCCGGCCATGACGTTAAGATAATAATCGTTGTAGCCGGCTAGGGTCGCCACCGGGTGGTAGCCGCGCGGGACTTTTACCACATCCCGGTTATACACCGGCATGCATTCGTCAAGAGAGCGGTCATCGGTATAAACCCGCTGCAGGCAAAATCCCTGCGACGGATCGAGACGATGATAATAGGTCTCCACCAGATAGGTCTCATGCGCTGAGTTTTCCGTATCATGCTTATGACTGGGGTAAGAACTGGAATCTCCCTCTTCGGTAAACACTTCCACCACCAGCAGGCTATCCGCCGGCTCGTTTTCGGGCAGGATATTATGGACCAACCGTTTATTACGTCCTTTGCCGCGATGTTCAACCCCGACATCATCCGGTGTGATAAGTCGGGCCGGCAAATTGCCGTTACCGGGAGCCCGGCAGACCGCAAGCTCCAGCTCGGTGTGTGCGACGATGTGTACCTCGTCGTGATGGGGCACGTATACTGAATAAGGCGGTATGCGTTCAAAGGGGTTCATGCGTTTACCGATATGGCTGAATTCAGCGTTACGGGTGACGATGGTGGCCAAACCGGCCACCAGTACCAGACAAAGTTCTTGGCCACCGCTGTCCAAATCCAGCGTCTGCCCTTTTTTAAGCAAGTAGGCATCAAAGCCGACATAACGCCAGCCGGCACTTTCAGGCGTAATATGCTGTATACGTCCGCTGGCTTCCCCAGCCTGAAATTTTGATAATAATGCGGTCACGCGATCCTCCTGATTAAATCAAATTGACTTCGCTGTCCAGAGGCCTTTGCCGGACAGGGAAGCGACCCCGTCGGCGGCGGATAACGACCAATGATGAACATTGCGGTAGTATTTATTACCCTACATTTACGGAATAAATATTTCAAATAATTTATTTTGAAATTTTATTTTAATGGGAACCAACGCACACTTTTGCCGGATACACCCTCGCGGTAATGAGGATATCACTGGTGAGGTCAGGTTATCTCATCAGCATTCTCCATACCACAGGGCCGCCGCAATGAAAGTCGTTAGAGAGTCGTCCATCATGATAAAAGCGCTAACATCAGAACGGATTATTTACCCAAATATTGCCTTAGACCCCAAACAGCCAAGGCGTGATCCTCATGGGAGGGTAAACCGCTTACGCTGACGGCACCGATAATCCCGCCGT
>JAATGH010000310.1 GCA_015654745.1 Enterobacterales bacterium | reverse complement strand
CTTCAAAGCCTTCGAGTATACCCTCGCATTACGGCAAATTCAGCCAATATACATGACCAGAAAGAAGAAACTACCTGCAATGAGTGTCATGTCGCTAAAAACCGTTATCTTTCTCCAGCATAATCGGCCGCGCCAAAAGGATTTGCAGGTGGAGATGCGCCATAGATGACTGGTAAGCTGCTGTTCATCGTGAAATAATCAGCCCAATGAAGGGAAAGGCATTGTTGAACAGATTGCATATCAGGGAAAACGGCCATCATCGGCGCATATCCCCGCTAAAGCATATTTTTTACGCCGGCATGATTTGCGCGGGCGTAACGCTATTGCCCTTTTCCGGACGCGCGGCAGATAACCAGCAGCAACTTAAAACCTTACAGCAGAGCATCGCTGAAAAGGAAAAAAGTGTCCACCAGCAGCAACAGCAGCGGAGCAAGCTGCTGGTTGTGCTCAAACGGCAGGAAATTTCGATTTCCCAGTCCAGCCGTACCCTGCATGAAACCCAAGAGACGCTTTCCGGTCTGGATAAAAATATCGCCCGCCTTACCCAATCGATTAAGCAGTTGGAAGGGCGTTTGGCCGCACAGCAAAAATTGCTGGCCCAACAGCTCGACGCCGCATTTCGCCAAGGGCGCAATTCCGGTCTGCAGTTGATTTTGAGCGGCGAGGAAAGCCAGCGTAATGAGCGGCTTTTTGCGTATTTCAGCTACCTAAACGAAGCCCGCGAAAAAACCATCAAGGATCTTGGGGCCACCAAAGCGCAATTGGCGGATCAAAAACAGGATCTGCAACAACAACAATTACGGCAAACCGCCTTGCTTGAACAACAGCATGCGCAACAAAACACGCTGGAAAGCGCGCGTCTGGCGCGAAAAAAAACCCTCTCCTCGCTTGATTCCTCTATTTCGCAAGATCAGCAAAACCTTAGCGAGCTAAGGCAAAATGAATCCCGGCTGCGGGATAATATCGCCCGGGCCGAGCGTGAAGCCAAGGCGCGTGCTGAAAAGGAAGCACGGGAAGCGCAAGAGGTGAAAGATCGCCAGGAACAGGCTAAACGGCAGGGGTCGACCTATAAAACCTCGCCCAGTGAGCGTGCGCTGGTCTCCCGTACCGGCGGCTTGGGCCAGCCGTCCGGCCAAGATCTATGGCCGGTAAGGGGCCGCACCCTTCATCGTTTTGGCGAATCTCTTCAGGGGGAGCTACGCTGGAAGGGGCTGGTGATTGCCGCCGCCGAAGGCAGCGAAGTCAAAGCCATTGCCAATGGCCGAGTATTAATGGCAGACTGGCTGCACGGCTACGGCCTGGTGGTGGTTATTGAACATGGCAAAGGCGATATGAGCCTTTATGGCTATAATCAGAGCGCGTTGGTCAGCGTGGGAACCCAGGTCAAAGCCGGACAGCCCATCGCGCTGGTCGGCAGCAGCGGTGGCCAGGGCACGCCCTCGTTGTATTTCGAAATTCGTCGCCAAGGCCAGGCGGTGAATCCTTTACCTTGGTTAGGAAGATAGCTAGGAAAGATGGTTTGCTCAGGATAAAACTCGACGCCGCATTACTTTTCACCCTGCTCATGGCCTCGTTCGGCCTAAAGGCCGGCAGGTTGGCCATCGTCATTGACGATTTCGGTTACCGCCCCCATGAGGAGAACCAGGTTCTGTCCATGCCGACCGCCGTATCCATTGCGGTATTGCCCAATGCGCCCCACGCCAGGGAAATGGCCACCAAAGCCCACCAACAAGGGCGGGAAGTGTTAATTCACTTGCCGATGGCGCCGTTAAGCAAACAGCCGCTGGAGCGTGACACGTTGCGCCCCGGGATGAGCCAGGAGGAGATCTCGCGCATTATCCGTGACGCCGTCAATAAAGTCCCTTTCGCGGTCGGGTTGAACAACCATATGGGGAGCGCCATGACCTCTAATCTGGACGGCATGCGCAATGTCATGCAGGTACTTGAGCATTATCCCTTCTATTTCCTTGATAGCATGACCATTGGCAACAGCCAATCAAGCCAGGCGGCTAATGGCACCGGCATCAAGGTGATTAAACGTAACGTTTTCCTGGACGACACCAGCAACGAAGCAGATATCAGACAGCAATTCAACCGGGCCATTGCCTTGGCCAGGCGGAACGGCTCGGCGATAGCCATCGGTCATCCACACCCCAATACGGTGCGGATATTGCAGCAGATGCTACCGGCATTACCAACGGATATCACATTGGTTCCCCCCAGCAATTTGCTAAACGAAACCAACGCGCCGGGCCAGGCGCCATCATCAAGACCAAACCGGCCGCGTAATCCTTTCCGTGGTGTACCTATGTGCTTGACTAAACAAGTGCCGCCGCCGGTGTATGCGGATGCGATGTTCAAAGCCATCTTCTCGAGCCTGAACGATACCCCTTGGATAAAACTGATAACACACCGTGGGGATAACAAATCGCCCGCCCATCAGGCACAGTAAGATGTTGCCATCAAAAGCCGTTGAAATGGTGCAATAATCTTATTTATGTTAAAATATAAACCATTAATTTAACATTAATGACATTGAGAAAACGAGACGATGCCACAAAGCCGGTTGAAAATACTTCTCTTGGACAGCGGCAAAGAGTGGGGCGGTGGCACCAACAGTATGCTGGAGCTGCTTAAACGCATCGATCGTGAAAAATTCGATATAAGTTGCTGCTTTTATAATAATTATGCCCGCGAGAACAATGAGACGATCGGTGATACTTTAGCCGCGCTGAACGTCCCGGTATTCTTTATTCCACAGGGCGCGCAGCCTGCATGGGCCAAGTGGACTAAAGAAATTTTTCGTACCTTATTCTTTTTTCATAAGAAAACACGCCTTTCCAGTATTTATGCCATTGATAAAATATGGCGCATCAACCCTAACATTCGTAAAATCAATTCGTTACTGGACATGGGGCAATACGATATTTTGTATTTGAATAACCAGCCCAGCTCCAATGTCGAGGGCTATTATTCCATCCGGGGACTATCGACCACGGTCGTGCAACATTGCCGCATCGAGCCGTTGCTCAATCGCCAAATAGTAAAAATGGTCAATAGCTTATGCCATGCCATCATTTCGGTGTCCGCCGGCGTGCAGGACAAATTGATCCAGACCGGGGTCAGTCGGGATATTTGCTATACCGTATTCAACGGCATCGATATTAACCAACCGCTGCCCGATGGCAAACCACTGCGCAAGGCCCTGGGCGCCGACGATTACACCTTTGTGTTCGGCAGCATCGGCGCACTGATTTCCCGTAAGTCGCATCACCACATTCTGCAGGCCCTGCAAATATTCAACCAGGCGTTCCCCGATGCGCGCTGGAAAATGATCATCGTCGGCGCCGGACCGGAACAGCATAAATTAGTCAAAATGGCTGCCGATTATCACATTTTAGATAAAGTGATTTTTACCGGATTTAAAAGTAACGCCATGGAATATCTCGCGGCTTTTGATGCGTTTATCCTGGCGTCGCACAGTGAAGGGCTGCCACGCGTGATCCTCGAAGCCATGCTACTCAATAGGGTGGTTATTGGCTCGGAAGTCACCGGTACCACAGAATTGATAAAACATGGCCAAACCGGACTATTGTTCGCCTATGGGGATATTCGAACGCTATTTCAACATTGTAAGACCGTCTATCAGGATGAGCAGTTTAGGCATCAACTGGCTCACCGGGCTAACCACATGGTCAAGACTTACTATTCCATTGAAAAATATGTCGTTGGGGTAGAAGCGGTGTTAGGCAATATTAAACATGGAGATGCCGATGATTAACTTTTTATCATCGAAATACCGCCGCATCGTCAGGCGCCATAATATCCCCTATGGGCAGTTAGCCATATCCACACCGACGCGCCAGCCAATTACATCAGTGGTGATCCCCTCGGTGGGTGGGGATTACATTGCCGAGGCGCTGCTTTGCGCGACGTTTGCCCAGCGTTATGCCGATGCCGTGCAGGAGATTGTGATCGTTACCGATCAACCGCGGCACAAATTTCCGTCGCTGCCGGACAAAGCTCGGGTTGTTACGCTGACGCTGGATACCCGTACCGGTAATTATCCCTACAAACAACTTTATCTCAGCCGATTAGTCAAACTACAGGCGCCTCTACAGGCCCATACTGACGCCATTCTCATGATCGACTCCGATCTCAATTTGTTACAAATGCCGGATATCCGGCTGGCGGACGATGAGATTTATGCCAGCTTCCGGCAAGGGAAAATGATAGCAAAACTGAACGGTGTCCCGGCGGAACGCATTCCGGCGTACTATCGCGACGCCGTACGTCCCAAGCTAAAAGTTCACGTTAACGGCGCGTTCCTGGCGGCGACGCGCAAGACTTGGCAACGCATGTGCCCGGTCTGGAGCGCCTTGTTCAGGGATACCTGGGAGCGGCTGGCGGATACCCAGCCACCAACAGATCAGCTACCGCTGGCAGCCATGCTCGACATTATGGATATCCGCACCATCAATCTGGGTGAATGGATGAATTGGCCCATTTCGAAAAAAATCGGTGGCACGCCGTCCGTGATACCGTCTCAAGTGGTGGGGGCTCACGGCGGATTTCCCCTGACCGAATGGCAAAAATACCTGCAATCGCCAGATAATCTCTTGTTGTTCAGGTCCCAGGATTATACCCGTAAAGTACGGTATCTACCTGATAGCGATAAAAATTTGGCTTAAATTGTGGCGAGTTCAAAAATTTTAACAAAGACCCCGCGGCAACTTGCTCGCATTGATATTAAGGCCACGGAGGAAATGCTATGATAAGAGTATTAAGGAGCAGGCACAGTGCTGGCTCCATCAAGTTCAACAAGGGTAACCCATGATTGTCGTCACCGGTGGGGCTGGTTTTATCGGCAGTAACATTGTTAAGTCGCTTAATAAGCTTGGGTACAGCGATATCTTGGTGGTGGATAACCTCAAAGATGGTACCAAATTCATTAATCTGGTGGACTTGAATATCACCGATTATATGGATAAAGAAGACTTTATCGCCAGCATCGTGGCCGGTGATGATTTCGGCGATATTGAAGCCGTATTCCATGAAGGCGCCTGCTCCTCCACCACCGAGTGGGACGGCAAGTATATGATGGACAATAACTATCAATACTCCAAGGAATTGCTGCATTTCTGCCTGGAACGCTCCATACCCTTCCTATACGCTTCCTCCGCGGCCACGTATGGCGGCAGGACGGAAAACTTTGTCGAGCAGCGTCAATATGAACAGCCGTTAAATGTGTATGGGTATTCTAAATTCCTGTTCGATCAGTACGTTCGCAGCGTTTTGCCGAAGGTGGAATCCCAGGTCTGCGGCTTTCGCTATTTCAATGTTTATGGCCCGCACGAAGGTCATAAAGGCAGCATGGCCAGCGTCGCTTTCCATTTAAACAATCAGATCAACGCGGGAGAAAATCCGAAGCTGTTCTCCGGAAGTGAAGGTTTCAAACGTGATTTCATCTACGTTGAGGACGTTGCGAGCGTCAATATATGGTTCTGGAAAAATAATGTCTCCGGCATCTTCAACTGTGGTACCGGCCGGGCAGAATCGTTCCAAGCCGTGGCGGACGCGGTGCTGGACTTTCATAAAAAAGGCCAGATTGAATATATCGATTTCCCGCAAAAACTGAAAGGTCGTTACCAAGCCTATACTCAAGCCGACCTGACCCAGCTGCGCGCAGCGGGTTACGATAAGCCTTTCAAGACGGTAGCCGAAGGCGTGGCGAATTACCTGGCCTGGTTGAACCGCAACCGCTGATACTTGCGCAAGGAAAGAGACCCGCCGGATGAAAATACTGGTAATCGGGCCGTCATGGGTAGGTGACATGATGATGTCACAAAGTCTGTACCGCACGGTGATATCGCGCCATCCCGACGCCGAGATTGATGTAATGGCTCCAGCCTGGTGCCGGCCATTACTGAATCGTATGCCCGAAGTCAAACACGCCTTGTCCATGCCGCTCGGTCACGGCGCCTTGGCGCTGATGGAGCGACGGCGCCTTGGCATCACGCTGAAAAACCAGGGTTACACCCAGGCACTGGTATTGCCAAACTCATTTAAATCAGCTTTAGTGCCTTTTTTTGCCGGCATTATCAAGCGTACCGGCTGGCGAGGCGAAATGCGCTATGGCCTGCTGAACGATTTAAGGGTGTTGGATAAAACCGCGTTTCCGTTGATGGTTCAGCGCTATGTGGCCCTGGCATACGATCGAGCGGATATCCACAACGCGGGTGATTTACCACAGCCTTTACTTTGGCCGCGTTTGCAGGTCGCGCAGGATGAAAGCCTGAACGCCGCCGACCATTTTGGACTGCGGACCGGACGGCCAACCATCGGATTTTGCCCAGGCGCGGAATTTGGACCAGCCAAACGCTGGCCCCATTACCATTATGCCGCCTTGGCGGAAGCCAGCATAGCCCGGGGCTATCAGATCATCCTGTTCGGTTCCGCCAACGATCGCGCGGCTGGCGAGGATATTTGCGCCATGCTGTCCCCCTCGGCCCGCGAACATTGCCGCAATCTTGCTGGCCAAACCACCCTTGAACAGGCAGTGGTATTGATTGCCTCCTGTGAGGCCATAGTCAGTAACGACTCGGGATTGATGCACATTGCCGCCGCGCTGGAGCGTCCACTGGTGGCGCTGTATGGCCCCAGCAGTCCCGATTTCACCCCGCCGCTTTCTCGCCAGGCCAAGGTTATCCGTTTGATCAGCGGCTATCAACGGATCCGCAAGGGTGACGATCGTCAGGGCTATCATCAGAGCTTGATCGATATTCAACCCGATTTGGTCCTGGCCGAGCTCGAACGACTATTGTCTATTGGGAAAGACAGTTAATGAGGGTGCTGATCGTTAAAACATCGTCCATGGGCGACGTGTTGCACACCCTGCCCGCGCTTACGGATGCTGTGCGCATGCTGCCCGGTATCCAGTTTGATTGGGTAGTAGAAGAAAACTTCGCCCAAATCCCTTCATGGCACCCCACCGTCGACCGCGTCATTCCGGTGGCGCTCAGACGCTGGCGAAAAAAGTGGTTTAGCGCGGCAATCCGCCAGGAACGTCATGATTTCAAACGGCTGCTTCGACAACGTCATTACGATCGGATCATCGACGCGCAGGGCCTTATCAAAAGCGCCGCGCTGGTGACCCGTATCGCCAGGGGTGAAAAGCATGGGCTGGACTGTAAAAGCGCCAGAGAGGCCCTTGCCTGCTGGTTCTACGATGTGCGCCACGCTGTCCCCGTTCGCCAGCATGCCGTCGAGCGTATTCGTCAGCTGTTCGCCGCCAGCCTGGGCTATGACGTGCCGCCCGGTCGTGGCGATTATGCCATCGCCGGCTATTTCTCCGAGCGTCAACGTAACGACACGCACGCCGGCGCACCCTATGTCGTCTTTCTTCATGCCACGACCCGCGATGAAAAACATTGGCCGGAATCCCGGTGGCGCGAGCTGATTACATTGCTATTACCGTCAGGCTTGGGCATCAAGCTGCCGTGGGGCACGCCCGAGGAATACCAACGCGCGCTGCGTCTTTCGGATAATTACCCTTTAGTCGAGGTGCTTCCCAGGCTTACTCTGGCCGAGGTAGCCCAGGTGTTGGCCGGCGCTAAAGCGGTGGTGTCGGTTGATACTGGGTTAAGTCATTTAGCCGCGGCGCTCGACCGACCCAATATTACCGTCTATGGTCCAACCGATCCCGGGCTTATCGGTGGCTACGGTAATCATCAGCACGCATTGCAATCAGACCATAACCAATTGAAAAACCTGCCGGCGACCCGTGTTTATGCCGAGTTAGCCGCCCTGTTATCGCTTGAGGCGAGCGGACAAAATACCTAATGAGCTATGTGATCCTGTTTATTTTATTGCTGCCGATAAAATTTGTCTTGAAGCCATTCCAAAAGCATTCCGGAAGAAATCTGGTTATCCAGACGGCCAAGATAGGTGACTTCGTTAATATCACCCCCTTGCTACAGTATCTTGGCACCTCCGACGCACTGCTTAGCCGCAGTGTAAGGGCATTAGCTTGCCACGACGATACCTTGGCCGACGTTTTTTTTATCGAAGAGCATAAGGGCGGATTGGTGAAAAAAATCCGCCTCGCTTTCAAGCTCATCAACCGCTATAGCAACGTATATTTGTTACATCCCAACAGCACCAATCTGTTTTATGCCGCGCTATGCAATGCGGCGAATAAGCAATTTCTGTCGGTTTATACCCGTAAATGGTATCACGGCATTTTTTACCTCACCGCGACCGACTGCCTAGAACACAGCCGCGATACCCTCACCCTGGAAAGTTATCTCAAGCTTGCCGACCGGACGCTAACCTGGCAAAGCGCGCCTAAACACGCCACCCATCCTTTATGGCACCCCAAACGAACGCTGCCCATCGCGGATGCGCCGGGTAAAATAAAAATCGGCATTAGCATCTCGGCCGGCAACAAAGCCAAAACCATTCCCGCCACCGTTTGGGCGCAGATTTTTACCACGCTAAGCACACTACCCTGCGTGTTTTACATCTTTGGACCGCAGGATGAGCAGCGCTATCTTGACGAATTTTACCAAGCCGTTGGCGATACGGGCAATATCGTCAGCCTGGTTGGCCAATTACAACTGGACGAGGTCCCTTTCGCCATCTCCAGGATGGACTGCTATATCGCATCGGATTCGGGTAATGTCTATATCGCCGATGCGCAAAGGGTGCCGGTGGTTTGCCTGGCGGGACCGTGCTGTATGACTGAACAGCGGCCGTTGGGCCAAACCCTGATCCTGGCGCCGGAAGGCATCGCGCCGACTTCATTTATATTTTCAGCGCCTTACCGTTTTGAACATTCGCCATTGAGATTATTTGCGTTAACCGCAGCCGATTGCAGCGATATATTCATTTTTGTTGCTAAGCTTATCCATAAGGAAAAGAGCAATGGATAACCTAGCCGTGAATAGCATGATTGAGCATCATGAGGCGCTCATCAATACATTATCGGTCGCACCGGAACAGACCTGCCACGTGGCGTTTGGCGTAGATAATCATTACGCGCGGGGTATGGGTATTACGTTGTTTTCGTTGTTGGAAAATAATCCTGATGTGCCGTTTCATATTCATATTTTCAGTACCGGACTAGACGCCGAAGTCCGTAAAAAATTGCTGGAATTGGCATCAGACCGGGTCTTGGCCATTACGTTATATTTCTACCACGCCGAATGTCTTGACGCGTTACCTAGCATCGGCCGGTACGGTAAAAGCATTTACTATCGGATATTTATTCCGTTATTGCTTAAAGATGTAGTAACCCGGGTGATCTATCTTGACGCCGATATGCTGTGCGTCGGTAGCCTTAGGCCGTTAATTGACACGCCATTGGGGGATTATACCCTATGCGCGGTAAATGATAATAAGCGGGCACGCAGCACGCTATGCCCAGAATTAAACCTCTCTTCGGGAAATTATTTCAATTCTGGCTTCCTTTATATCAATATCCCCCTATGGCTAGAAAGAAATACTACGGAACGCCTGCTGGCGTTAATTACCGACAAAGGGGGGTATTTCCGGTTCCCCGATCAGGATGCGCTGAATGTAGTATTAGAGAAGGAAGTGTTATTATTACCGAAAAAATACAACCATATTTATGATATCATAGCAAATAAGGTTAGCTATCGGCCCAAGATTCCCTCCGATACGGTAATAATCCATTTTACGGGCAAGTGTAAACCTTGGCATTTATGGGGTTCGGGCTCTCTTGCCGATCTCTATTTTAGTTATTACCAACGTACGCCGTGGCGAACCATTCCGCTGGATTTACCCAGCAATCATAAAGAAATGAAGCGCTATGCTTACATCCTTTGGCTAAAAAAACATTATTCTCTCAGCCTTCTTTGGCTGATAAAATATGCTAAAAGCAAATATTTTCATGTTGGTGCAACAAAATGAATATAACAATTAATGCTTTCCGCGCGCAAAAAATCAATGAAATCCTTCCCATGGTGTATTTTATACTTACCAGTATATCTATCGCCTTCTTTTTATTTTCAGGCCCGATCAGCCGCAATCTATACTATATACTGACCTATATTAGCATTATTTACTATATTGTCTTGGTTGTAAAAATTGACAAAAAAGTCCATTTATATATTTTGCCCACATTATTTTTAATGGTCGGCGTGAGCAAGCTAGTCTGGCTGGGGCTCACCAGCAATCTGCAGTTTCCGCTCGTAGCCTATCATTACCAAATTAGCGGTAAGCGCATGATATTGGGTTATTTTGTTCTGTACTGCATTCAGCGGAACCTCAATAGTTGGCGCTTTAGCCGTAAGTCGGCGGCCTTTAGCAGTTATCTGCTGTTTGCGTTGCTCATCGTAATTTCTTTGGTCGATACCTTACTGTATCTAAAATCCGGCGAGCGCATAAAAGTCAATTCGGACGCGGCGACGTCCGGCGCCTACATGCTCGTGCTGTTCTCGATTATTACCGTTTATTGCTTGCGAAACTTTGCCACGGGTCTCTATAGGCCCTTCTGCTTGGTAACCATCGGCCTCACGTTAACGACTTTATTGGCAACGGAAACCCGTTCCGCACTGATTTTCTACGCGTTATTTGTGGTATTTTGTTTCGGCCATGAATTGATTTACGGCAAAAAAAGCCATAAGCGGGTTTTGGCTTCAGCCATTCTGGTATTAGGCTTGTGCGCCCTGTCATACGGAAAAATGTATTATCAACCCGCAATGGAGCGCATGGATGGCATTAAACAAGAAGCCACCCAGTATATGCATGGGCAAAACAATACCTCGTTGGGCGCTCGCCTGAGCTTGTGGAAATCCGCCTGGTTTAGCTTTGAACACCATCCATTGGGGCAATCGGTGGATAGTCGCAACGCACTGGCGTCGCAATATATTCGACAATATGAATCAGGTAACCAGGAGGCCTTAAACAACGTTCAATATCATATGCACAATGACATACTGGACACGTTATCTTTACAGGGCATTTTTGGCGGCATGTTGATGTTGGCGCTATTCCTGGCGCTGCTTTTTTATCCATTTGTGCTATTCAATGGCGCTTCCGCATTCCTTTTACTCTCGCTTCCTGTACTATTTTTCAGCCAGGGCGACTGCCAATTTTATAATCGTGAGTCACCCTATTTTATGATCTTGGTTTTAGGCTTCTTGATGATGTTACGCTTAGTGGCTTCGGCGCCACACTCTGATAAAGCGCTATCTATCTGATTAAAAATACGTTACAGGCTTGTGCGCCTGGGGAAGTAATAATATATCCAATCGATTTCGAGTGGCAGGGAAGCGGCGGGCAAAAGAACCCGGCGCTTCTCAGGTAAGCGATCGGTGAACACGCGACGCGCCTGCGGCCTGGGTGAGGGTGGGTACAAGTAACTGGGCACTGTATTATGACTATGATGGAGTCATCATCCGCAACGACCCGGCTTAGCGTGATAATTCCCCTGTATAACGCTGGTGAAATGTTCGTTAATTTCATGACGTCGCTGTTGGGGCAATCGCTGCGGGAAATGGAAATCATCATTGTGAATGATGGTTCAACCGACGCATCGGGTGAGAACGCATACCGATATGCTAAAAACGACCCGCGTATCACCGTTATCGACCAAGAGAACGGCGGTGTTTCGCGCGCGCGAAATGCCGGCCTGGCGATTGCCAAAGGTCGCTATGTCACCTTTCCCGACGCCGATGATTTGCTTTACCCCTCGCTGTATCAGACCTTGGTGGACATGGCTGAACGGGACGATCTTGATGTTGCCCAATGCAATGGAGAACGCTATTTTGTGGGCTCCAAGCGCCTTAAGACGCTCATTCCCGTCGATCGGCTCACGTCTACCGGCGTGCTGGACGGGCCGCGCTGGCTGAGCAAGGCCTTGGCGACCAAGCGTTATCTCCATGTGGTCTGGCTGGGCGTTTATCGCCTGACGCTGATTAAACAGCTTGGCCTGCTTTTCGAGCCGGGTTTGCATCATCAGGATATCCCCTGGACGACAGAGCTGATGTTTAATGCCCG
>JAATGH010000046.1 GCA_015654745.1 Enterobacterales bacterium | reverse complement strand
CCTGACGCCGAATATGGAAACCTGGCGCGGCTGCGATCAGGTCGAAGCCGCCGTGTCATGGCAACAGGCGATTGAGCGCGAGAACGGTCCCAGCGCGCTGATTTTTACCCGTCAGCCGCTGGAGCAGCAACCCCGTGATGCGCGGCAGTTGGCCAATATCGCCAAGGGCGGCTACGTGCTGCGTGATTGCGACGGCGTTCCCGAGCTGGTCATTATCTCGAGCGGCTCGGAGATTGAGCTGGCCGTCTATGCCGCCATCGAACTCACGGCGCAGGGCAAACGGGTACGCGTGGTCTCCATGCCCTGCGTTGAACGCTTCGAAAAACAGAATGCGGCCTGGCGCGAAAGCGTGCTGCCCATCGCGGTGCGCAAACGCCTGGTGATTGAAGCCAGCATCGAAGGATTCTGGCGGGGGTATGCGGGACTGGACGGCAAGGTCCTTGGCATGAGCAGCTTTGGCGAATCAGCGCCGGCGGCGGTACTGTTCGGGCATTTCGGTTTCTCGAAAGACCATGCCCTGGCGACCGCCCGCGCGCTGCTCACGGATTAATGCACGCTGAGGTCATTTGCAGGACTGTTGCGTACCACCGCCTGCATCAATGAGATTCAACGTATATCAATTGAAAGGGTTAAATATGCCAGCTTTATCAACATGGTTAAATGAAGATCGCATCCAGTATGTCAACGCCGTCAGCGACTGGCAAGACGCCATTAAACAGGTGGCTGGGCCGCTACTTAAGGACGGCACCATTTCCGCTGACTATGTGACGAACATCATCAAACAAAAAGAGGCCATCGGCCCCTATTTTGTTATCGCGCCGCGTATCGCCATGCCGCATGCACGGCCGGAGGAAGGTGCCAACCGGCTTGGCTTGTCGATCCTCAGGCTGCGCGAAGGCGTGGTTTTTGGCGCGGAAGAAAACGATCCGGTTGATTTTCTGGTGATGTTTTCCGCGCCGGACAGCAACAGCCATGTCGAGCTCATTTCGCAATTAGCAGAGTTTTTATCGGATGACGAGGTGATGAACGCCGTGTTCAACGCGCAAGATCGGGCAGAGTTAAGCCGCATCGTGCACAGCTTTAACTGAGTATCGATACTTATCTAATACTACCAATGAGGTGAATCATGAAAATTATGGCGGTTTGTGGCGCAGGCTTAGGCAGCAGTTTTATGATGGAAATGAATATCAAAAAGGTCCTTAAAACCTTGAATATTTCCGCTGACGTTGACCATTCCGACCTGGGTTCGGTAACACCGGACGCGGCCGATGTGTTCGTGATGGGCAGGGATATTGCCTATAGCGCCAACCTACCTGAAAACAAGCTCATTATTGTCAACAGCATCATCGATATTAAAGAGCTTGAAACCAAAATAAGCGATTATTTTAATAAAAAACAATAGTTTATAATTCTTGCCGCTGAGGTTGCTATGTTTATACAAAACCTTTTACTGGTCGTTGTCGACGTACTCAAAGTGCCGTCTATTTTAGTCGGGCTGGTGGCGCTGTTCGGTCTGGTCGCACAGAAAAAACCCTTTCCCGACGTCATAAAAGGCACGGTTAAAACTATCCTGGGTTTCCTGGTGCTGGCCGGCGGGGCAACCGTCCTGGTTGGCTCATTGTCGCCATTAGGGGATATCTTTAAACATGCTTTTGATGTGCAGGGTATTATCCCCAACAATGAAGCCGTGGTTTCCATCGCCCTGGAAAAATATGGCGCCTCGACCACGCTGATCATGGCCTTCGGCATGGTGGCCAATATTATCGTCGCGCGCTTTACCCGCCTGAAATATATTTATCTTTCAGGTCATGTCACCTTCTATATGGCCTGCATGGTGGCGATTATTTTGTCGGTGGCCGGATTCGGGGGCGTGCAGCTTATTTACACCGGCTCCCTGACGTTGGGCCTGCTTATGGCGGTTTTTCCTGCGATGGCCCAGCCGTATATGCGGAAAATAATCGGCCACGATCAGGTGGCTTTGGCGCATACCGGCACCATCGGTTATGTTCTTTCCGGCTGGATAGGCTCGCTGGTGGGCAAGGGGTCGAAATCCACCGAAGAGATGAACATGCCGAAAAACCTGAGTTTTTTGCGCGACAGCACCAT
>JAATGH010000140.1 GCA_015654745.1 Enterobacterales bacterium | reverse complement strand
CGAACTGCCCGAAGGTACCGACACGCGGTTATTCGTGGCGCCGGCCGCCGAGCAGGGCATCAGCTTTAATCCCGGCAGCGACTGGGCCGCCGATGCCGAAGGCGCCAAACATTGGCTGCGGCTCTGTTTTGCCTTGGCCAGCGAACAAGAGATTCGCGATGGCGTGCGCGCGCTGGCGGACATTATTTTAGCGCATCCGGCGCTGGCCAGACGACAGGGTATTCCTGAGGCTAGCGCATGATAGAGCTCTACACCTGGAATACGCCCAACGGCCGCAAGGTGTCGATTCTACTGGAAGAACTGGGCATTGATTATCAGGTGATGCCGGTCAACATTGATCTTGGCGAACAGCTGACCGACGCCTTTCGTCATATCAGCCCGAACGGCAAAATTCCCGCGCTGGTTGATAGCGAAAACGGTCTGGCGCTGATGGAATCGGGCGCCATTATGATCTATCTGGCGGACAAATATCGGCGGTTTCTGTCCGTTGAGCCCACCAGACGCTACCACCAACTGGCCTGGTTGATGTGGCAGATGGCCGGGTTTGGCCCGATGCTTGGCCAGGCTCATCATTTTTTGCACTTTCACCCGGGCAAGTCCAGCTATGCCGAAGCCCGCTACCGTGCGGAGGCCATACGGCTGTATGGCGTGTTAGAGCGCCGCCTGGCCGATCGCGACTATGTCGGGGATGAATATTCCATTGCGGATATCGCCATCTGGCCTTGGGTGGCCCGGTTCGCGTTTCACCAAATCGATCTCAATGATTTTCCCCGAGTCCGCGATTGGTACCTGAACATTGCCGCCCGGCCAGCGGTAGTGCGGGGGTATCGCGTGCCGGATCCGCAGGCGGCCCCGCCTTATCCTCCCGGCTAACCCTGGCTAAACCCGACAATAAGGCGTTTAATCAACCTGTACACTGAATGACATATATACCCTTTAGTCTGGCTATGAATGCTGCATGAATTCCCTGATGGCTGGGTGACCGACCACCGTTAAACCGAGGGTGAATCAATGAATAAGCCTGATCAGCTGGTTATTGTCCATGGATTTCTATCGACGCCGCGCCATCACTGGTTTCACTGGCTAAGAAGCCAAATTGAACAACAAGGTATCCGGGTCATTTTACCGCGGATGCCTTCTCCACGGGCCCCCAATCCCGAGCAGTGGCTAGCCCATCTTAAAGCCTGCGTTCCGCTGCCGTCGCGCAACACCTGGTTTATCGCGCACAGCCTTGGCTGCATCACCCTAATGCAGTACCTGGCCAGTCTGGATATCAGGATCGGCGGCTTCGTGCTGGTGGCGGGTTTTGCCGATCCGGTGCCCGGACTGCCCGAACTCAATCAATTTACCCAGACGTGTATTGATTTTCGGCAGGTGAAAGACCTCGCGCGACATCGGCTGATCCTGCAATCCTTGAATGACGATGTCGTGCCGAACTATCTTACCGAGACCCTAAGTCGCGCGCTTTCCGCGGAGTTGTATAGCTTTCCGGCCGCCGGTCATTTTCGCGCGTTGGATGGGTTTAACCAATTTCCGGCCCTGATGGCGGTGCTAAAGGACTATTTTTAGGCCCGGGCGCCGATGGCGAAAAAACCAACGGCGCGACACCGCCGGCAAGACGCGTAACGGCGGCGTGGCGCGCTAGGGTTTTCTTAGTTAATTTCTTGTTAACCTTTCCCATTATTGTTGTTTGGTATCCGGTGACGCCTTGGTTAATGTTATAGCCCTGTTTTGACCTGCAATAAGCTGGAAAAGATCAATGGGCACCTTAATTCCGATTGTTGATCATGCGGTTATCAACGTCGCGGGCAAGCTGGATGAAACGCAGGCGCTGTTTGGCCACCTCGGTTTTCAACTGACTTCGCGTGGCCACCATTCGCTAGGTTCGAGTAATCATTTAGCCATTTTCGGCGAAAACTATTTCGAACTGCTGGGCTATGAAGCGGCCAATGCGGACAAACGCCAGGATTTATGGGGCGCGCCACTGGGGCTGACCGGTCTGGTATGGAAAACGACGGATGCCGATGCGGTGTATCGACACCTGCAAGACGTCGGCCTGGCGGGCGATGCCCCAGCCTCTTTTTTCCGCCCGGTGACCCTGCGCGACGGCAGCAGCCCGGAGGCGCGTTTCCGTACCGTCCGGTTGGCCGCCGACCGAGTCGACAACGGCCGCAGTTTTTTTTGCCAGCATGACACGCCGGAACTGGTTTGGCGTCAGGAATGGCAAACCCACCCTAACGGCGTGACCAATATCGTTGGTTTTGCGATTGCCTGTGCCGATCCGTTGGCGGTCGCCTCGGTTTACGGCACGCTGTTTGGCCAGTCGCGCCTGCAATCCGATGATCGGGACGGCTATCGACTACAGGCGGGCAAGACCCAGGTGCGGTTTATCACGCCGCAACGGGCCTTATCCCTGTATGGCCCTGTCCCGCAAGGTGAAAACGGCGCCGCTCGCATGGTGGCGCTGGAGTTTTCCGTATCGTCGTTGCCCGCGAGCGCCGCCTATTTCCAGCGGCAAGGCATAGAGGTCCTTTCCCACCAGCCCGATGAATTGCTGATTAGCGCGCCGCACGCCTTTAACGTCGCGCTGCGGTTCACGGCAGCCTAACCCCCAGTCCTAAGGTTTGATAAACATGAAAGCCATTGTGCTACGTGAACACGGCGGCAACGAGACGCTGCGCTTGGAAACCCATTTTCCCGATCCTATCGCCGGCCCGGGGGATGTAATTCTGCGGGTGCGCGCCTCTTCGCTTAACTACCATGATGTTTTTACCCGCCGGGGCATGCCGGGTATCCATTTACCTTTCCCGATCATTATCGGCCTGGATGTGGCCGGTGAAATCACCGCCTTGGGCGACGGCGTGACCGGATGGAATATCGGCGACCGGGTAGTCGTGGATCCCATCAATCGGATCGATGGCGGTCTGGTGGGCGAGACCACCCATGGCGGCCTGGCGGAGCTTTGCCGGGTACCGGCCCATCAGCTGATTGCCTTGCCGGATGAAATCAGCTTTACCGACGCGGCGGCGCTGCCGGTGGCATATGGTACCGCGCTGCGCATGATGACCACTATCGGCCAGATCCGGGCCGGTGAAAAAGTCCTTATTCTCGGTGCCAGCGGTGGCGTTGGCGCGTGCTGTGTCCAGTTGGCCAAACTGGCGGGCGCCGAGGTGATAGCCTGCGCCGGGAGTGAGCAGAAGGCCGAACGTCTGCGCGCCATCGGCGCCGACCGGACTATCCTCTATACCGAACAGGATTTTATGAAGGAAGTGTTCCGGCTTTATGGCAAACCGGCCAGGCAACGCCACTCCGCCCACCCTGGCGGCGTCGACGTGGTGGTCAACTTCACCGGCGGCGATAGCTGGGTTAACTCGTTACGTTGCCTGCGGGTAGGGGGGCGGGTCCTGACCTGCGGCGCTACCGCCGGTTTCAATCCCACCGAGGATTTGCGCTATATCTGGACTTTCGAACTGCAAATCCGTGGTTCCAATGGTTGGGATCGCGAGGATTTGCATCGGTTATTGGCCCTGGTGCGGGAAAAACGACTCAACGTGCTGATCGACCGTCAATGGCCGCTGGAGCAGGGCGCGCAGGCATTGGCGTCGCTGGAACAGCGTCAGGTGATCGGCAAGGTGGTGGTGGTATGAGCACCCGGCTGAGCCCAGCGCAAATAGAAGAGCAGTTCCGTAGGTCACCGTTTATCCATTGGCTGCAGCTGAACGTAGAAAGTGTGGATTACGACCAGCAAATATTAACGGTCACGGTGCCCATGCGTCCGGAATTCGAGCGCGGCGCGGGCAGCGGTCAATGGCATGGGGGACCGCTGGCGGCGATTATCGACACGGTGGGCGATTTCGCCCTGGCGATGATCGTCGGCGCCGGATTGCCCACCGTGAATTTCCGCGTCGATTATTTACGCCCGGCGGTGAATACCTCACTGCGGGTGGTGGCGCGTACACGGCGCCTGGGCCGCAATATCGGCGTGGCCGATGTGGATGTGTTCAATCAAGACAATATATTGCTGGCCATCGGCCGCGCAAGCTACGCCACCGGCGTGGCGCCTTCAGGAGTTTCATCATGAGCGGACAGATTTCCCGGCGTAAATTTCTCGGTATTTTGGGCGTGGGCGGATCGCTGGCGGCGCTATCGCCGGCCTTGCCCGGCTTACGCTTGATGAGCAACGCCTATGCCGCCGAAACGGTCGGCGCCGCGCCGCGCCGGGGCGGCACGCTGGTGATTTCCTGGGGCGGCCTCGAACCTCAGGCGCTATTTGTGCCGGGCGGTGGGGGATCGGCGCCGTTTCAGACGTCGACCAAAATTCTCGAACGCCTGCTTAAGCTGGATAATCACCTGCAATTCCAGCCGGTGCTGGCGGAGTCGGTGGTGGCCGCCGCCGATTACCAAAGCTACGACATTACGCTGCGTCAAGGGGTGAAGTGGCACGACGGCACCGACTTTACCGCCGATGATGTGGTGTACAACGCGATCGAGCACTGGAAGGCGATTTCGGCCGGCATCGCGCTTAAAGGCCTGAATGCCGCTATCGCGGTGGATACCCACCATGTCCGGTTGAGCTTTGACCACCCGGTGCCGGAATTTTTTCTTAAATCGATTCTGGCGGGTCAATATCAACTGGTATTGCCGAAGCATCTCTATGCCGGCAAGGACATTCTGACCAATCCGCTGAATAACCAACCGGTAGGTACGGGCCCTTGGGCCTTTGGCGAGTGGGTGCGCGGCAGCTATGTGCAATATCGCCGTAATGAGCACTACTGGTCGCCCAGTCAACCCTATCTTGACAAACTGCTGGTGCGCTGGTGGAGCGACGCGGCATCACGCACCGCCGCCCTCGAAACCGGAGAACTGGCGCTAGGGTATTCGAATCCGGTGCCGGCCAGGGAAGTGGACCGACTGGTGAAAACCGGTCGGGTGGTCCTCGATACCAGCGGTTATGAAAATAGCGCCTGGGCGGTTACGGTGGAGTTCAACCAGCGGCGCGCGCAGGTGAACCGCCGTGAAGTTCGCCAGGCTATCCTGCATGCCATCGACCGGCAGTTTATTGTCAACACCATCTATTTTGGCCGTGGTAAACCGGCGGTGGCGCCTATTTTCAGCAGCAATAGTCTCTTTTTCACCGATGACGTGCCCCACTATGAATTTGACGTCAAAAAAGCGGCCGCTTTATTGGATGCCGCCGGGCTGCCGGTGAAGAACGGTAGCCGTTTTACCATTAATCTGCTGGCGGCGGCCTGGTTTGAGGAGAACGCCAAACTAGGCCAGTACCTGAAACAGGCGCTAGAGGATGTCAATATCACCGTGCGTCTTGACTCGGTGGATCGCGCCACGGCGTTGAAACGTATTTATAGCGATTACGACTACGATATTGCCATCTCGAACTATACCGCGCCGTTGGAACCGGTGCCGACGGTCACCCAGTTTTTCACCACCGACGGTATTGTTAAAGGCGGGGCATTTCGCAACGCCACCGGCTACAGCAACCCGGTGATGGATGACCTGGTGCGCAATATTACCGTGGAAGTGGATGAGGCCAAACGTCGTGATCTGGTCCATCAATTTGTCCGTCTGGCCAGCAGCGACGTTCCCTTTGTCCCCTTGGTGGAGATGCAGTCCTACACGCTGGCGCGCAACAATGTCCGTAATTTCACTACCGACGCCAATGTCCAAGGCACATCCCTCAACGACGTTTGGCTGGCGGAGTAGTCGCGTGATTCGTATCGTCATTCGGCGTCTATTGCAGGCCATACCGCTGCTGCTGGGGGTGATTATCATCAATTTTGTCTTGATGAAGTGCGTTCCCGGTAGTTTGTTGGACGTGATGACCGCCGAACAGCAGGTGACCGATCCCGCGATGATCGACCGCCTACGCGCGCTCTACGGGCTTGATCAGCCGGCCTGGCTGCAGTTGGCGAAATATATCGGCGCGGTGGCGCATCTCGATCTGGGCTTCTCCTATCGGCATAACCTGCCGGTGCTGGATGTGATCTTGACCCATCTACCGGCGACGCTGCTGCTGATGCTCTCCAGCATGGCGGTGGCCTTGCTGGTGGGCATCGGCGCCGGCGTGCTGGCCGCCGTTAAGGTCAATAGCGGCTGGGACACCCTGATTTCGGCGTTGGCGGTGCTCTGTTTCGCCGCCCCCGGTTTCTGGCTGGGTATCATGATGATTATCCTGTTTTCGGTCAAACTCGGCTGGTTTCCGGTCGGCGGGATGACCACTATCGGCGCCGACCAAGGACCCTGGGGGGGCGCGCTGGATATCGCTCATCATCTGGTGCTGCCCGCATTAACGCTGGGGCTGTTTTACGCCGCCACCTATGCGCGGGTGATGCGCGCCTCGATGCTGGAGGTTGCCCAGCTGGATTTTGTCCGCGCCGCCCGTGCCAGGGGCTTGGGCCGGCTTCGCGTGATTACCGGGCATATGATGCGCAATGCCCTGCTGCCGGTGGTGACGTTATTCGGCCTGCAGTTGGGCACGGTGCTCGGCGGCAGTATCGTGGTGGAATCTGTTTTTAGCTGGCCCGGTATCGGCCAGGTGCTGTTTGACAGCGTGATGAGCCGCAATTTTCCGGTGGTTATGGGAGTGTTGGTGCTCAGTTCATTGGTGGTGATTATGGTGAATATCGTGGTGGACGTGATTTATTCCCGCCTGGATCCGCGGATTGGGAGCTGAGTTATGCTGGTTATCGCTATGTCGATCGTTTCGCCGTCGATGGATGTTGCGCCCTGGTCCGGGCGTGCGGCGCGACTGGCGTTCCTGCGCCGCTTTTGCCGCCATCGCGGCGCGGTGCTGGGCGCGCTGATTGTGGTTATTGTCGCCGCCGCCGCGCTGTCGGCCGGCTGGCTGTATCCCGCCGACCCGCTGCGCATAGTCGCCATGCCGGAAATTTGGCCATTTACCGATGCGCGTTATCCGCTGGGTACCGACTCCCTTGGCCGGGACATGCTGTCGCTTATCGTGCATGGCGCCCGCGCAACCTTGCTTATTGGCCTGGTGGCAAGCGTCATGGCCACCACGCTTGGGGTGGCGGTGGGCGCCGCCGCCGCCTGGTTTGGCGGGTGGGTGGATGAAGTGCTGATGCGCATTGCCGAACTGTTTCAAATCATTCCCAATGTGGTGTTCGTCCTGACGGTGGTGGCGGTACTGGGTCCGCGCATAGAAAATATCATCATCGCCGTCGGCCTGGTGTCCTGGCAACCCATTGCCCGGCTGACCCGGGCTGAATTTCTGTCGTTTAAAGAGCGGGAGTTCGTGCTGGCCTGCCGCGCCTGCGGAATGGGCAACGTGCGCATCGCGCTGGGCGAGATTCTACCTAACGTGATGCCGCCGGTTATCGTATTGTCTTCGCTGGTGATCGCCGGGGCCATTTTGTACGAATCCGTCATCTCTTTTCTCGGCCTGGGCGATCCCAATCTGGCCAGTTGGGGACGGCTGGTGGGCGAGGGCCGCACGCTAATCCGCTCGTCATGGTATATCTGCGCGGTGCCGGGCGTGGCGATCATGCTGGCGGTATTGGCGCTAAATCTGATTGGCGACGGGTTAAATGATGCCCTGAACCCGAAATTGAGGGATCGCCTATGAGCCGCGTGGTACTGGCGGTAAAGGATCTGGCGGTTGAGCTGTGCGCACGTCAGGGCAACGTTACCGCTCTCGATAAGGTCTCGCTGACGCTATACCAGGGCGAGACGCTTGCGGTGGTGGGGGAGTCGGGGTGCGGCAAATCACTGACCGCGTTGGCCCTGATGGGGCTGCTGCCCGCCCCGGCGGCACGGCTCGCCGGCGGCGATATTTGGTTTGAGCAACATAATCTGGCGCACCTGCCAGAACGGCGGATGCGCGCGCTGCGCGGCAATCGGCTGGCAATGATTTTCCAGGATCCAATGAGTTCACTCAATCCCGTGAAGACCGTCGGCGACCAGTTGAGCGAAGTGCTGCGGGTACATTTGGGACTGTCGCGGCGTCAGGCTTGGCAACAGGGCATTGCCCTACTTGAGCGGGTGCATATTCCCGATCCCGCTCGACGGATGTATGAGCATCCGCATCGGCTTTCCGGCGGTATGTCGCAACGGGTCATGATCGCCATGGCGATTGCCTGCAAGCCGGCGGTATTGATTGCCGACGAGCCGACCACCGCCCTGGATGTGACGATTCAGGCGCAAATTTTGGCGCTGCTGCGGGAACTGCAGGCCGAGACCGGCATGGCGCTGATGCTGATCACCCATGATTTAGGGGTCGTGGCGGCGATGGCCCAACGGGTGGCGGTCATGTACGCCGGTAAAATCGTCGAACAGGCCCCGCTGCTGGAACTGTTCGACCGGCCACTGCACCCCTATACCCAGGGGCTATTGCGCGCGACGCCGACGTCCGGCCGGTCGGATCAGCGGCTGGTGGATATTCCTGGCCGGGTACCTTCGCTGGCGGAATTACCCACCGGCTGTGCCTTTGCGGCACGCTGTGGTAGCGCGGTGGCGGCCTGCGCGCAGCGGCGTCCCCCATTATCGACGCTGGGCCAGGATCACGAGGTAGCCTGCCTGGTGGCGCAAGATGCGGCGCTGGCTTCTGAGCGCCGGCTGGCAAACGAGGGGTGGCGGTGATGAAGTCCTTATTGCAAGTGGAAAATCTGCAGGTCAGTTATCCCACACAGGATGGGCGGGTATTTGCCCTCGCCGGCGTCGATTTTACCTTACATGCCGGCGAAACCGTCGGGCTGGTGGGCGAATCCGGCTGCGGTAAATCGACGTTGGGCAAGGCGGTAATGCGTTTGATCCCAACCACCGGAGGACGAATTATCCTCGGGGAACGCGATATCACGCAGTTGGGGCGCAAAGCGCTGTTACCCCATCGGGCCGCGATGCAGATGATGTTTCAGGATCCAAACGGATCGCTCAATCCGCGCCAGAGCGTGGGGAAAAGCATCGGCCGGCCGCTGGAGGTCGCCGGCTGGAAGGCCGCCGCCATCCGCCAACGGGTCGGTGAACTGCTTGAGCAGGTGGGCTTGCCCGCCGCCGCCGCCGCCCGCTATCCCCATGAGTTTTCCGGCGGTCAGCGCCAGCGCATCGGTATTGCCAGGGCGTTAATTCTCGAGCCGCAGGTGATTATCTGCGATGAACCGGTTTCCGCCCTGGATGTCTCGGTACGGGCGCAGGTCATTAACCTGATGCGGGATATCCAACAGCGCACCGGCGTGGCCTATTTGTTTATTTCGCACGATCTCTCGGTGGTGGAATATATCGCCGATCGTCTGCTGGTGATGTATCTGGGCCGTATTGTGGAAAGCGGACCCACGCGACAGATTTGGGATCGTCCTGCGCACCCCTATACGTTTGCCCTGCTGGCGGCGGCGCCGGTGGCCGATCCGCGTGCGCCGCGCAATGAAAATGCCTTGTCCGGCGAGCTGCCCAGCCCCATCAATCCGCCGTCGGGCTGTCCGTTTCATACCCGCTGTCCCCACGCCCAGGCGCGTTGCCGCGCCGAGCGGCCGGCGCTGCGCGGCAACCCTGGGCAACGGCAGGTTGCCTGCCATTTTCCCCTATTTGAACTTGGCGCCAGGGAATTATCCCCTTTGGCGCTATAACGGAGTAGCTATGACATTGCATCCTCACAATCTTGGCGATCTTATCGTCCGCAGCGGGGATTTACAGCGTGACGCGTTGATTGATTTACGCGATCCGGCCCGCCCGCGCCATTGGAGTCACCGGCAGATTGATGAGCTGGCCTGCGGCGTGGCCCGTTACCTTAGCGATCTGGCATTGCCGCGGGGCAGTACTATCGCCATTGCGTCGCTCAATCGCGCCGAATACATCGCCGCGTATTTCGGCATCATGCGCGCGGGCTTGGTCGCGGTGCCGCTTAATATTAAAGTGCCGGCCGATACCCTGGACTACCTACTAGGCGATGCCAAGGTTCGCCTGGCGTTTGTCGATCGGGCGCGGGAAGAAATGTTACGCGGCAAGCTTCCCCTGGTTAACTTCGACGGCAACGGCGCGGAGGGGTTTTGGCAACGCATCAGGCCGCAGGCGTTTGACACCGTCGAACCCGCGCCGGACGCATTGGCCATGATACTCTATACCTCCGGTTCCACCGGGCGCCCGAAAGGGGTGCCGCTGACCCACCGCGGGCAGCTATGGGCCCTTGAGGCTACCCGCAGCGGCGGGGTGGAACCGGATGGGCCACAGGCCCGCTACCTTCTGGCCCAGCCATTATTTCATATGAATGGTTTGTTTTTAACCAAACGGGTATTTGCGGTCAATGGGTTGTTGGTGGTCATGCCCGCCTTTGATGCCCAGCGCTATGCCGATGCGTTGGCAGATTACCGCATCAATATTGTGACCGCCGTACCGACCATGTTCGCCCGGTTGGTTCGCGATCCCCGTCTGCTGGCCGGACGTGATTTTTCCTCGCTTCATCGGCTGATGCTGGGGTCCGCGCCGATGTCGCTGTCGCTGCTCAACCGGATTGGACATGCCTTCCCCTCGGCGACCATCACCCACGGCTACGGCACCACCGAGGCCGGTCCGGCGGTGTTCGGCCCACACCCCGACGGCTTGCCTACGCCGCCGTTGGCCTTAGGTTATCCTCTTGAGGTGGGCGAGGTAAAGCTGGTGGATGGCGCTTCGCCCGACGAAGGTGTGCTTTGCATGCGCAATCCCGCGGTGACGCCGGGTTATCTCGGTCTGCCGGAAAAAAGCGCGCAGGTATTCCGCGACGGTTGGTACTATAGCGGCGACGTGATGCGCCGAGATGCGCAGGGCTTTTTTTATTTTACCGGCCGCGCTGATGACATGTTTGTGTGCTCCGGCGAAAATATTTTCCCGGTCGAGGTGGAAAAGACCCTGGAAACACACCCGCTGGTGCGCCAGGTGTGCGTGGTGCCGTTACCGGACGAAGAACGCAGTCAGGTACCCGTGGCCTTTGTGGTATTACGGCCCGATACCAGTCTGACTCCCGAGGCGCTAAAACAGCATGCCATTACCCACGGTCCGGCCTACCAGCATCCCCGGCGCATCGCCTTTCTGACCGAACTGCCCTGGGCGGGCACCAAT
>JAATGH010000417.1 GCA_015654745.1 Enterobacterales bacterium | reverse complement strand
TCCATAGCCCAGGCATGCGATCTGGTGATTTTCGGCACAAAAGGCGATCTGGCCCGGCGGAAATTGTTGCCTTCTTTGTATCAACTGGAGAAAGCAGGTTCAATTCATCCCGAGACGCGCATCATCGGCGTTGGCCGCGCGGATTGGGACGTCAAAGCCTATGTCAAGGTCGTGCGCGAAGCGCTGGAAACCTTTATGAAGGAAACCATCGATGAGAAACTCTGGAAGACGCTAAGCGCCCGACTGGATTTTTGTAATCTCGATGTTAACGAAAAAAAACACTTTAGCCGGCTAGCGGAAAAACTCGATCAGACGTCCCGGGTCACCATTAACTATTTTGCCATGCCGCCCAACACCTTCGGCGCCATATGCCAGGGGTTGGGTGAAGCCGGGTTGAATAAAGAGCCGAGCCGCGTGGTGATGGAAAAACCTTTAGGTACCGACCTGGCGTCTTCGCGGGTCATCAACGATCAGGTCGCTGAATATTTCAAAGAGTGTCAGGTTTACCGCATCGACCATTACCTGGGCAAAGAGACGGTGCTCAATCTTTTGGCGCTGCGGTTTGCCAATTCACTGTTTGCCACCAACTGGGACAATCGCACAATCGATCACGTGCAGATCACGGTCGCCGAGGAAGTCGGCATCGAAGGGCGCTGGGGCTATTTTGATAAAGCGGGCCAGATGCGCGATATGATTCAAAGCCATCTGCTGCAGATTTTGACCATGATCGCCATGTCGCCACCCTCGGATCTGACGACCGATCGTATTCGTGACGAAAAGGTAAAAGTCTTGCGCTCACTGCGCACCATTGATCACACCAATGTGCGCGACACTACGGTTCGTGGTCAATACACCGCCGGATTTGTCCAAGGCAAAAAAGTGCCGGGATATCTGGAGGAAGAGGGCGCCAACAAGGCCAGCCATACCGAAACCTTTGTGTCGATTCGGGTGGATATCGACAACTGGCGCTGGGCGGGCGTGCCGTTTTATTTACGCACTGGCAAACGTTTGCCGACCAAATGCTCAGAAGTCGTGGTTTATTTTAAAAACCCGGCGCTGAATTTGTTCCGCGACTCCTACCAACAATTGCCGCAAAACAAGCTGACCATCCGGTTGCAGCCCGACGAGGGCATGGATATACAAATCCTCAATAAAGTGCCCGGGCTTGATCACAAACATCGCCTGCAAACCACCAAACTGGATTTGAGTTTTACCGAAACCTTCAACCAGGAACACTTGGCCGACGCTTACGAACGGTTGTTGCTGGAAACCATGCGCGGCATCCAGGCGTTGTTTGTCCGCCGGGATGAGGTGGAAGAAGCCTGGAAATGGGTAGATTCCATTATGGAAGCATGGGCTTCCGATAATGAAGCGCCCAAACCCTATCAGGCCGGCACCTGGGGTCCCGTGGCCTCGGTGGCCATGATTACCCGGGATGGCCGTTCCTGGAATGAATTCGAATAATTCGGCGGGTTACACGGGAGCGGGCAACGTCCGCGCCCGACGGTTTTTTACCGGGCGTGGGTCGGCTGGTCCGTCCCATGCCTGGCTATGATGTTTACCTTAGCCTTTGACCAAGGCAAGACAGGAGAAAGTGTGTTATGAAGAATTGGAAAACAAGTGCGGAAAGTATTCTCACGTCGGGTCCGGTAGTACCGGTTATTGTGATTAATAAACTGGAACACGCGGTACCATTGGCTAAAGCGCTGGTGGCCGGCGGCGTCAGAGTATTGGAAGTCACCCTGCGCACTGCCTGCGCCTTGGAGGCAATTCGCGCGATCGCTAAGGAAGTACCTGAGGCCATTGTCGGCGCGGGTACCGTTACCAACGCACAACAACTGGCCGAAGTGACCGCCGCCGGCGCGCAGTTCGCCATCAGCCCCGGTTTGACCGCCTCGCTGCTGAAAGCGGCCACCGAAGGCACTATCCCGCTTATCCCGGGTATCGCCAGCGTGTCCGAACTGATGCTGGGCATGGAGTATGGCCTACGCGAATTTAAGTTTTTCCCCGCGGAAGCCAACGGTGGCGTTAAGGCGCTGCAAGCTATCTCCGGGCCGTTCTCACAGATTCGCTTCTGTCCAACCGGCGGGATCTCACCCAAAAATTACAATGACTATCTGGCGCTGAAAAGCGTGCTATGCATTGGCGGATCCTGGCTGGTGCCGAATGACGCCCTGGAATCCGGCGACTATGCGCGCATCACCGCGCTGGCAAAAGAAGCGGTAGCCGGCGCCAAACTGTAACACCACGGCTCCGCCAGGAGCCGATGGAGGCTGGCGGTATCCCGCATTAGGCCTAGGCAGCGCCTACGCCCTTGCGGGCACCGGCTAGGCCGCATTATCAGCCGGTGACGCCGATTGCCGCCGCGCTGGTTTTGGCTCGCGTTATCGCTTCTTCTACCGACTCCCCCATCGCCAACGCCACGCCCAACCGACGTTTACCGCTGATGGCCGGTTTGCCGAACAGCCTGATTTGCGTACCGGTTCGCAGAGCATTTTCCAAACCATGAAAGCGCACATTGCCGCTTTCCAGCTCGGGCAAAATGACCGCCGATGCCGCCGGGCCGTACTGGCGTATGGCGCCAATAGGCAAACCCAGGAAGGCGCGTACATGCAAGGCAAATTCAGACAGGTCCTGGGAAATCAGGGTAACCATGCCGGTATCATGGGGCCGGGGCGACACTTCGCTAAAAATGACTTCATCGCCGCGAACAAACAGTTCAACGCCAAATAATCCCCAGCCGCCCAGGGCGGTAACCACTTTTTGCGCGATATCCCGCGCCCGTAGCAAGGCGGGGTCACTCATCCGCTGCGGTTGCCAGGACTCGCGATAATCGCCGTCCTCCTGGCGATGGCCAATAGGCTCACAAAAATGGATGCCATCGACCGCGCTGATGGTCAGCAGGGTAATTTCAAAATCAAAATCCACCAGTCCTTCGACGATAACCTTACCGCCGCCGGCCCGGCCGCCAAGCTGTGCATAGCGCCACGCATCATCCAGTGCTTGAGCGCTGCGGACCAGGCTTTGTCCCTTGCCCGATGAACTCATCACCGGTTTGATGATCAAGGGATAACCGATTTCCGCTACCGCCTGCTCTAATTCAGCGCGATCGCTGGCGAAACGGTAGCGTGACGTTGGCAGCGCCAGGCTTTCCGCCGCCAGGCGGCGGATACCTTCTCGGTTCATGGTCAGCTGCGTTGCCTGAGCACAGGGCACGACGTGATGTCCTGCCTGTTCAAGCAGCACCAGCATGTCGGTGGCAATGGCTTCTATCTCCGGCACGATATAGTCGGGGCGTTCTGCTTCAATCAGGGCGCGCAGCGCCGCGCCATCGAGCATATTGATGACATGACTGCGATGGGCAACCTGCATCGCCGGCGCATCGGCATAACGATCCACTGCAATGACCTCAATGCCAAGTCGCTGGCACTCAATCGCCACTTCTTTGCCCAGTTCACCCGAACCCAGCAGCATGACCCGCGTCGCATCGGGACGCAACGCCGTTCCAATAAAAACCATCGCTTTCACCCGCCTTGATAAAAATTGCGCGCAGTATAAACGAAAACGTTTGCCTATACCCAGTAGATTTCATGCCTCCGACAGGTGGCAAGCCTGTATCGTTCACCCATTTGCCGTTGAAAAGAGGGTGGGTAAATGAACGATTAGGGGATCGGGCGGCTTAATTTGGCGCTGTTTGCCATTGAATTTCAAAAACACTTTCTCATGGCAAATTTAACCGGCTATTATCTGTCAATACCTTGAGAAGAGGATAACCAGAACAGTGGAGGCTTTATGCACAAAATGGGATTCGGCCTGATAGGCGTAGTGGCGGCGGGAATGATACTGTCGTCAATGGTAAACGCGGCGGACCAAACCCAGCCGGCCGATCCGCAGGCTGCATCGACACAGTCTTCGGCGGAAACCTCATCAAGCGGCCAGCAGACCACTACCCTAACCCCAAGTGCCGATTCGCAGGCTGCGTCGACGCCCCAGGAAAAATCAACTGCCGCCACCGATGCCGCTAAATCCGGCACCGCGGATAATAAACCCGCTGCGGCCGATGCCGCCAAATCCGGCGCCGTGGATAACCAGCCCGCCGCCGCCGATACCGCTAAATCCGGCGCCGCGGATAATAAGTCCGCTGCCGCCGATACCGCCAAGCCCGGCGCCGCGAATAATAAGTCCGCCGCCGCCGATACCGCCAAGTCCGGCGCCGCGGATAATAAGTCCGCCGCCGCCGATACCGCCAAGCCCGGCGCCGCGGATAATAAGTCCGCTGCCGCCGATGCCGCCAAGTCCGGCGCCGCGGATAAAAAGAGAGCCGCCGATAACGCTGGCAAGCCTGCCGTTGCGAATAAAAAACTCACTGCGGACAAATCCACCGCGGTGACTAAAGATCAGGCAAAGAAGGAGCCGACGGTAAAAACCTTCAACATATCCCCATGTCCCGACTTAAATTCACTGCAAGTAGCAGATTTGATACAGCAAGACTATACCCAAAACCGGTTCCCTCACGCTGATGAGGATAAAAAAGCCCTTGGTGGGGACAGTATCGTTTCGCAGATTGATCCGGAAGCCATCACTGGCGATGGCGATACCTGGCAAGGATTACTGCAGGTTCGCGGGCTATCCGCCGATCGTAACTTTGCGGTAGCGCTGGATTGCCAAAAAGGCGAAATAAGTTATTCCGCGCAGCCCTAGTCGCTTCCCTAGGTTCTAACTCCTTACGGTGGCGCGACTATTCCTGCGCCACCTCCTTTGACCCGCGATGTTCTTGACCCACGGCGGGTTCCCGCTGCGCTTGGCAAGCTGACCTATTCGTGCCACTCTGTTTCTTATGCAAATAAGGAAGGGTGTGTATGAGATTTCCACCAATCGCTGAAAAAAGACCTCACAATTTAACCGTGCATGGTGAGACACGGATTGATGATTACTATTGGTTGCGTGACGACAAGCGCGAAGATCCCGCCGTGCTTGATTATCTAGCCCAAGAGAATGCCTATGGCGAAGCCATGATGGCCGGTTTTGATGAGCTGCGACACCAACTGTTTACCGAAATGGTGGAGCGGATCCCGCAGCAGGACCGCTCGGTGCCTTATGTCCGGCGTGGCTATCGCTACCAAAGCCGTTATGAGCAGGGCAACGAGTATGCTATCTATACCCGCCAGTCGGTGGATTTGCCCGAGGACGCGCCCTGGGAAATCCTGTTAGACGGAAATCAGCGCGCGGCGCAGAGCGAATTCTATACCATGGGCGCGCTGGAAATGAGCCCGGACAACACCATCATGGCGGCCGCCGAGGATTTCCTGTCGCGCCGGCTGTATGGAATACGGTTCAAAAATATGGCGCTTGATTCCTGGTATCCGGAAGTTATCGAAGATGCCTCATCAGGTTTCGAGTGGACCAATGACTCGACTATGCTGTACTACGTGCGCAAGCATAAAAAAACCTTGCTGCCCTATCAGGTCTATCGTCACCGGATTGGCACGTCTCCCGATCTTGATGAACTGGTGTATGAGGAAAAAGACGACGCGTTTTATGTCAGCGTGCATAAAACCACCTCTGAACGCTACATCATTATCGCCCTCGGCAGCACCACTTCCGGCGAGATCCTATTGCTGGATGCGAACGATCCGCAAGCGGTACCGCGCCTGTTCCTGGCCCGTCGCCACGATCATGAATATTCGCTGGATCATTTCCAGGGGTATTTTTATTTACGTTCCAACCGGGACGGCAAAAATTTTGCTCTTTATCGCAGTGAAACCCCCCAGGAAGACCAATGGGTGCCGCTGATTGCCGCGCGGGAAGACGTGGTATTGGAAAATTTCACCCTGTTTACCCAGTGGCTGGTGGTGGAAGAGCGCCACCAGGGATTGACCAGCCTGCGGCAAATCAACTGGGAGAGCGGGGAAGAGAAAGGCATCGCCTTTGACGACCCCACCTACGTGACCTGGCTGGCTTACAATCCCGATCCCGCCACGCCATGGGTACGCTATGGTTATTCATCCATGACCACTCCCACGACCCTGTTTGAACTGAATATGGCGACCGATGAACGCAGATTGCTCAAGCAATCGCAGGTCAAAAACTTCGATTCGGAAAATTATCGAAGTGAACGGTTGTGGGTCGCCGCGCGCGACGGTGCCGAGGTGCCGGTTTCGTTAGTCTATCGCAAGGATCTGTTTAAACGGGGGCACAATCCCTTGTTGGTTTACGGCTATGGCTCCTATGGCAGCAGCATGGATCCGGATTTTAGCGCCAGTCGCTTAAGCCTGCTCGACCGTGGGTTCGTTTTTGCCTTGGCCCATATTCGCGGCGGGGGCGAATTGGGCCAGCAGTGGTATGAAGATGGAAAATTATTCAATAAGCTCAATACGTTTAATGACTTTATCGACGTAAGCCAATCGTTGCTGGAACAAGGCTACGGGGATAAGCAACGGGCATTTGCCATGGGTGGCAGCGCGGGCGGCCTGCTAATGGGGGCGGTGATCAACATGGCGCCCCATTTGTTCAAGGGCGTTGTGGCGCAGGTGCCGTTCGTGGACGTGGTGACGACCATGCTGGATGACAGTATACCCTTGACCACGGGTGAATATGACGAATGGGGCAATCCGGAAGAAAAGGCTTACTACGAGTATATGAAACGCTACAGCCCTTATGATCAGGTCAGCGCCCAGGCCTACCCGCACTTATTGGTGACCACCGGCCTGCATGATTCGCAGGTGCAATATTGGGAGCCGGCAAAATGGGTCGCCAAACTGCGCGCCACCAAAACCAACGACAACCTGCTGCTGCTTTGCACCGACATGGATTCCGGACATGGCGGCAAATCCGGGCGGTTCAAAGGATATGAGGGCATCTCGATGGAATATACCTTCATTCTTTCCCTGGCCGACCTGCGGTAGCCGGCCGGCGGCGCAGAGCTAACGCGCCGCCGTTTCCTGGTTCAGGTAATGATTGATACTAAAACGCAGATCTCCCGACAGATCTTTCAAATTAAGCAACATCCATTGCAGGTAGCCGGGATCCTCCTTGGCGATTCGCTCCAGCGGCTGGCCGCGGTATTTGCCGAACCTTAGCGTGCTCACCAGCGTGGCTTCGTTGCTTAACGCCACCATTTCCACGGCGTTCCAGCCGGAATCAGCCATGATTTTCACCAATAGGGCCGCTGTGACGTAACAATCATACAACGCGCGATGGGGATAAAGTCCATCAGGCAGGCTGACGGTCAGATCAAGGGCATAACGCAGATATTGGTTACTGTATTTCAAGCCGGGATAAAGCTTGCGCGCGAGTTTGACCGTGCAAATCCACTCCCCGCGCATCTCCGGCAGCATGCGCCGATCGAACGCGGCGTTATGGGCGACGTAATAAGGGCTGCCGTGATATCGGCCAATGACCCTGGCAATACGTGGCTTATCCTCCACCATGGCCTCGGTAATGTGATGAATGGCCATAGCCTCATAACCAATGGCGCGATCGGGGTTAACCAAATCGCTCATGGGATTGAATATTTCCCCATTTTCAACGTCAACCGAAGCCACCTCGACGACACCTCCCTCCAGACCACAGGTTTCTGTATCGATGACTCGAAAAACCATAATATTTCCTTTCAGGATAATAAATGACCATTATGACCTGAATTTAGACAACAAAAAACCCGCATCAGATGCGGGTTTATGATTGGTTAGCCTTAAACGATATCAGGCTGAGCCTTTCTGTTGCGCTTGTCGGCGCGTTTTTCTTCCGGCGATTTTAGCGGTTTTTTCTTCGCGTCTTTCTTACGATCCATTCCCTTACTCATATTTGCCTCTCTGTAAAAGAACCGGAAATGTAGGAGTGATTAACTGCCAGTTGGCTAAGATAATCAAGTCAAATTGTGCTATTTCCCCACTCGTCGCGGGCGGGCGAACGGGTGGAAAACGCCGTCCCAACAGGCTGTTGCGGGGCGGTGACTGCCGGTTGGTACCCTCAATGCGTACAAACCCATCAACACCGGCAATTCATACATTATAGGGCAACACCGGACTATTTTCTTGGTTCGTAGGGCAAACGCGAAAATTTATGTGAGGACTGGCGATAAAACGCCACCCGCTCACGAAAATAGCCGCGCAAACGCTCTGGTTGTTCCCGCTCGACCTGCTCGGCCACCACCGGCATATTGTAGCGCTCCTTGAACGCCACGCCTGATGCCGCCAGATCGACGTTAATTTTATCCATAGCATCGCTGCCGAGCTTTGCCAGATTGTATTCCATACATCCTCCCTAGACTGATGAGTGAAACCGGTGCTAAAAATAAGTGAGGTCATCGGAAAACGCAAGCGATGCGTAACGAAAGCGAAACAGAACGGTTATCATTTGTATTGTAAGTCGGGGCGGGGGGAGCGTATTTCGATGCCGCCGGTATGGGCATCTTATTTATGCATAATACAAATAATAATAAATATCACTACCATTCTGGTGGTATTCCCTATTTGATGAAAGATAAGCGTTTAAATATATAATTTGCTGATTTACAATGGAAAATTATTAATGAATCTCGCTAGTTAAATAATAGTATGGTTTTTGTTATCATTTGAGCATAATGAACCTCTCAATTTAAAAAACACCTTCAAGGATGCCTGCCCATGTTAAAACCAGAAATGGCGACCAAGCTGAATGAACAATTAAATCTGGAATTTTTTTCCGCTAATCTTTATCTGCAAATGAGCGCCTGGTGCAGTGACAAAGGGTATGAAGGAGCTTCGGCTTTCCTGAAAACCCAGTCGCTTGAAGAGATGGATCATATGCGCCGGCTGTTTGATTATCTCAATGACACGGGCACCATGCCGGTGCTCGGCGCCATCGAAGCACCGCCGACCGGTTTCAGTTCATTGGCCGAACTATTACAGCGCACCTACGAGCATGAACAGATGATTACGCAAAAAATTAATCAGCTCGCTCATGCGGCCATCACGTCGCAGGATTATTCCACATTTAATTTCCTGCAGTGGTATGTGTCTGAACAACATGAAGAAGAAAAACTGTTCAAATCCATCCTCGACAAACTTTCACTGGTTAACACCAGTAACGGCGGGCTGTTCCTGATCGATCAGGATCTGAAAAAAATGAACGGTGGCGATAACACCCCCGCAGCCATCTGACATTGCGTTTTACGCGCTCCTAGATGGACTCGACATCAGTCCCGGCAGTCGTTATCATCAGCTTGCGACCTGGCAAGCAGGGTAACCGCACCGGGGCTTTTTGTTTGCGTCGATTTCACCGGCAGAACAATGACGTTTTTACGGCCGCGTAACGGATCGCAACGCGCCGGTATGTCCGGCATGTCACAGTGACTAAAGGAAATGACGTTGACAGCCATCCCCCGATTTTTCCCCGCCGCCGAGCTAGGCGCCATTACGGCTAACCTGTTCCAGTCTTTATTGTCGCCGCCAATGCCGTACAACGCTGGCGGCGGCCAGCCGCAAGGGCATACGGCTACGCCGCGCGCTAAGCATGCTCTGCTAGCCAGCGTTTCAGCATAACATTATGCCAAGCCTTGTGGCGTGCTACTCAGCCTGCCGATTTATTCATTTCATCGCCATCATGCAAGGGTTCGGCATTGCGCTGTTTTGCGAATGTCTGGCGCCCGCCGGGTTGCGACACTATTTACGGATGCGTCTTGAGGAAACCAGCCGCGTTATGGCTGGTCTTAGCCTATTGACCGCCGTGGGAATTCTGCTCCTGCAGGCTGGTTTGATGGGGGATGGGTGGTCCGCGACGCGCAGTCCGGATATTTGGCTGGCGGTTCTGCACACCGCGTTCGGAACCCTATGGCGCTGGCATATGTTGTTGGCGTTGCTGGCGCTGGTTATTGCCGCCCGGCTACCGGTTACCCCCGTTCGTCACCGGCTGTTGCTGATGGTTTATGCCGGCCTACTGATGAGCTTAGCGCTGGTTGGGCATTCCGCTATGTATGATGGGTTGCGGGGCGCTCTGCAGCGCGTCAACCAAATGGTACACTTATTATCCGCGGCCTGGTGGCTTGGCTGTCTGGTTCCCCTGGTGGTCTGCCTGCCGCTACTGCGCCAATCATCTCGCGCGGATGCGCTGCTAGCGCTCATATGCTTTTCCCGTAGCGCTCATTTTGCCGTGGCGATGGTAATATTATCCGGTATCGCTAATACCGCCCTCGTGGTCGGCCAATGGCCGCTGGATCTCACGTCGCGCTACTCGCTGCTGCTCACGGTAAAAATCGGCGTGGTGATGGTCATGGTGGCGCTTGCCATTATCAATCGGTATGGCGTAGTACCTGGGCTAGGGCAGCATCCCGCCAGGTCAATCCGCGCGCTGACGATACTCACGCTAACGGAGATTGCTCTGGGGGGCGCGGTCCTGTTGCTGGTCAGCGTGTTTGCCACTTATGAACCCTGATGCTTTCTTTTGGTGCACATCAAGCGCCGTGCAAATTTGAGAATTAAGGAATGTTATGAAAATCCGTAATGTGGCGATCGTATTGATGGTCTTGGCGGCGCAATCGGTCAGCGCGGCGCAAATTATCACCATCAGTAAATTCCAGTATGGCAAGCAGTGGGCCTTTACTAAAGAGGAAGTCCAGCTACTGTGCCGACCGGACGGCGCACTGCTGGCGTTGAATATGAGTACCTTGATGCAGTATCCGCTTAATGAACGGGCTAATCAGGCTATGAAGACCGGCCAAATCAAGGCGGTACCCATTGAGACGATTTTACTGGATGACCCGGCTCGGCCAAATCAAAAAATGAGTATCGAGCCGTTTGTGGCACGAGCCGCCCAACTCTGCGATACGCCGAAATAGGCTGAATAACGCTGGGGCTATTTGAGTAGTTCACTAATAATCCATTGTGTTAATAAAATTAAGTGTGCTTGATATCACAAAGTTGCATTTTGGTGAAATGGATTCGAATGGAATGCGATCCGGACGATGGAAAAAGGCCTTGCAGCCTCTATACTGAATTTTGTAAGGCTAAACAGCTTACTTTAATGCCAACTTTTAGCGCACGGCTCTATCCCAAGAGCCATTTCCCT
>JAATGH010000295.1 GCA_015654745.1 Enterobacterales bacterium | reverse complement strand
GGCAACCCCACCGGCATGCTGATTGCCAAACCTAATGCCATGATTTTGTATGCAACCTTAGCCAAAGGACCGACGCTGCCGCTGGAGTATCAAGTTAACTCCACCCGGCAATTTATGCGCGAACTCAACCGGTTGGGCGTGACCAGCGCCATTGACGCCGGCGGCGGCTTCCAAAATTATCCTGAAGACTATCAGGTGGTCGATCAATTAGCGCGCGAGGGTCAGCTGACGGTGCGGATTGCCTATAACCTATTTACCCAACGCAAAGGCGCCGAGCTGGAAGATTTTCAACGCTGGACCGGTTTGGTCAAGCCGGGTCAGGGGGATGATTTTTATCATCACAACGGCGCGGGCGAAATGCTGGTATTTTCCGCCGCCGACTTTGAAGATTTTCTGGAACCGAGACCGGATTTGGCGCCGGGGATGGAGGATGAACTTGAAGCCGTGGTCAGGCATCTGCTCACCCAGCGCTGGCCGTTTCGTTTACATGCCACCTATAACGAATCCATTAGCCGCATGCTCGATGTCTTTGAAAAAGTGAACCGGGATATCCCGTTTGACGGTTTGCATTGGTTATTTGATCATGCGGAAACCATTACCGACAAAAATATTGAACGGGTCCGCGCGCTGGGCGGTGGAATTGCCATCCAGCATCGCATGGCGTTCACGGGCGAATATTTTGTCGATCGTTACGGCGCACGGGCCGCGGCTCACACCCCGCCGGTGGCGCGCATGCTGGAGATGGGCGTACCGGTAGGCGGTGGTACCGACGCCACCCGTGTCGCCAGTTATAACCCGTGGACCGCACTCTATTGGCTGGTCTCGGGCAAAACCGTCGGCGGTTTGGCGCTTTATGAAGGGGTGGATCGCCTTTCTCGCGATACGGCTCTTGAGCTATGGACCGCCGGCAGCGCTTGGTTTTCCAATGAGCAGGATAAAAAAGGACGGATCAAGGCCGGGCAGCTTGCCGATCTGGCCGTGCTGACCGCCGATTTTTTTGCCGTTGCGGAGGATGATATCAAGGCGATTGAATCCATTATGACCGTGGTCGGCGGTAAGGTGGTCTATGCCGACGGTGAATTTTCCCCGCATGGCCCCGCGTCGATTCCGGTGTTGCCGGAATGGTCGCCCGTCACGCTGGTGCCTGGGCACTATCGGCAACTGAACGGGGTCAACGCCTGCGTATTGCCACATAGCTGCGTCGGCCCCTGCGGTGTGCATGGACATGCCCATGACCAGGCGCGGGGTTCATCAGTACCGGTTTCCCACCACGCCGGTTTTTGGGGGGCGCTGGGCTGCAGTTGCTTTGCGTTCTAACCTATGAAAAGACAACCTTGGTTTTATCTCGCGCCGCACCTCGATCTGGGGCTATTATTTTTGCGTTTGGCCGGGAGTTTCATGCTGTTATATGTCCACGGCATCCCGAAAATCCTGCATTACGCCAATGAGCTGGCACATATTGAGGACCCCTTTGGCCTGGGGCCATCGCTTAGCCTATGGGCCGCCATTTTCGCGGAAGTACTCTGCCCGATAGCGATCGTGCTGGGCGTGGGGACGCGGTTAGCCTGTCTGCCTATCATCGTGGTCTTGCTAATCGCCATGTTGGCGGTACACCCAGACTGGTCGGTGGCCGAAGGCCAGTTTGGCTGGCTATTGCTGATTATTTTTATGACTATCGGCCTGTGCGGCACGGGTCGGTGGGGCCTGCTTGCACCGGTAAGAAAGGAGACACCATGACCGCGACGCCCAAGCCAGGCGCCAACCCGCAGGGCATAACCGAGCCGACGTCCCCGATAATCGAGGCGTCGTCGCCGTGGAGTCCTCTGCGTCAGGGCGTATTTCGCATGTTGTGGATTGCCACCGTAGCATCCAATATCGGCTCATGGATGAGCGATGTTGGCACCAGTTGGATGATGTTGACCCTGAATTCCGATCCGTTGATGGTGGCGATGGTCCAGGCCGCCAGCAGCCTGCCCATGTTCCTGTTCGCCCTGCCATCGGGAGTAATGGCCGATATCGTGGACCGCCGCAAATACCTTCTGTTTTCCCAGGTATGGGTATTTGTGGTCGCCGCGAGCCTAGCGCTGCTGGCGATGACTGGCCACGTTACGCCGCACGTACTGTTGGCCGCGGCGTTTTTATTAAGCACCGGCGCCGCCATGAGCTCTCCGCCATTTCAGGCCGTGGTGCCGGATATGGTGACAAAAGCCGAGTTGGCGCCCGCCATTGCGTTAAACTCCTTAGGTATCAATATCAGTCGCGCCATCGGACCCGCCCTGGGGGGATTGATTTTATCCTTTAGCGGCCCGGCTACCGTATTTCTGCTTAACGCCCTATCGGTTCTGGGGGTGGCATGGGTACTATTTCGCTGGCAGGCTGCGCCGAATATACAACGCCTGCCGCCAGAACACTTCTTTTCCGCCGTCCGCGTTGGACTGCGTTACGTGCATTCCGCGCCGGTGTTAAGGACCGTGTTAATCAGGGCCGTGGCGTTTTTTTTGTTCGGCAGCGCCGGTTGGGCATTATTGCCTCTGGTGGCGAGTCGGGAGCTGGGATTGGGTCCGGGTGGTTACGGCGCGCTACTGGCCTCCATTGGCATAGGTGCGGTGTGCGGGGCGATCCTGTTACCGGCCATGCGCCGCAAGCTCACCGCCGATAGCCTTACGGTGCTGGCCAGCCTGCTATTTGCCTGCACCATGTTGGCATTGGCGTTTATTCGTCAGTTTTGGTTGCTGGCCGGCATCGAGTTTTTTACCGGTTTTGCCTGGATCGCCGTACTGTCGACCCTCAACATCGGCGCCCAGCGCAGCGCGGCGCGCTGGGTTAAGGCGCGCGCGCTGGCGGTCTATTTGACGGTATTTTTCGGCTCCATGACCGCCGGCAGCGCCGTCTGGGGTCAACTAGCGTCCAAGATGAATATCCAGACCTCCCTGCTGGCGGCCGCCATCGGGATGATCCTGGCCAGCGCCACCGCCCTGCGCTGGAAGTTAAACCGCGATCCGCAGTTAAATCTTGATATCACTGAACATCCGCCGGCGCCGGCAGCCGATTTGTCGCACGACCGTGGTCCGGTCATGGTCAGCGTTGAATATCAAATCGATCCCGCGAACGCCCGGCCTTTTGTGGTTGCCCTGCAAGAAATGCGCCGCGTGCGCCGGCGCGGAGGCGCCCTGACCTGGGCGGTTTACGAGGATATCCAAACGCCCGGTAAATTTGTCGAGGTCTTTGTCGTGGGTTCTTGGCTTGAGCATTTAAGACAGCACGAGCGCCACACCATTAATGACCAGCTGATTCAAAGCCGGGTACGGACGTTTCAGCTTGGTGAGCGAGCTCCGGAAGTGCGCCATCTGGTGGCGCCGGATGAATCCAGCTAGGTTGGCAAAACATCATGAGCCTATTTCCTGGGTACACCGCGATACCCTCATTGACGGCATGAATAGCCGGTTTACCACGACCCGCTACCTTACCGAGAGTCCATCACTCTATTTAAGAGTGATATTATACGTATACACATTCGATTAATCAAATATGTTATTGACATTTTCCGCTTAGGCCCTACCATGGAAGGTAACCCTATGACGGAGTATCTATGCCACAGTTGACCCCGCTTTTGCTGTTCAAAAATCTGTCGGATGAGACGCGCTTAAATATTATTTTGCTGTTGCGTGAAATGGGCGAACTTTGCGTATGTGAACTCTCCGGCAGCCTGGACGAGCTGCAGCCCAAGACATCTCGTCACCTGGCGATGCTGCGTGAAAGCGGCTTATTGCTGGATAGACGCGCGGGAAAATGGATCCATTACCGCCTTTCACCTCATATGCCTGCCTGGGCGGCCGCCATCATTGAACAGGCTTATCTGAGTCAAAAAGGCGAAATTACCCTACTGGCTCAACGTATTGCGCGCAACAATGCCAGTACGGGCGGCCAGGTCGCATGCCGATAAACGTTTAAAAAAAATTTGCCGATTCATATTCGAAAAAACATATTTGATTGGTGGCGTATGACGCCTCTATCCAGGCAAATCGCTTTTTACACCATTGAACCCAAGGAATACCCATGAAAACACTGTTGGTTTTTGACCCGGCGATGTGTTGCAGCTCGGGTGTCTGCGGCACGGAAGTCGACCAGAACCTGGTTTCCTTCTCCGCGGAGGTGGAATGGCTGAAACGTCATGGCGTCGCGGTCCAGCGCTATAACCTGGCGCAGCAGCCGATGGCCTTTGTTGAAAATATCCAGGCGAAGTCCTTCCTGGAACATGCCGGGGAGGAAGGTTTGCCGTTGATCTTACTGGAAGAGGACGTGGTTATGACCGGTCGTTATCCCACCCGCCAGGATCTGGCGCGCTGGTATCGCCTGCCGCTGGAAAAAGTCGGCGTCGCACCCAAACGCGGCTGTGGTGGGAACACCTCCTGCTGCTAACCCCACTATGCTGGAGGTTTCTATGCAATTTCTCGATAATCCACCGGTATTTTTATTTTTTACCGGCAAAGGCGGGGTGGGGAAAACGTCGCTATCCTGCGCCAGCGCCATTACGCTTGCCGACGCCGGCAAACGGGTGCTGCTGGTGAGCACCGATCCCGCCTCCAATGTGGGGCAAGTATTTGGTCAGACCATCGGTAACCGGCTTACCGCCATTACCTCGGTTCCCCGACTCACCGCCCTGGAGATCGATCCCCAGGCGGCGGCCCGGCTTTACCGTGCCCGAATTGTGGATCCGGTAAGGGGAATTTTACCACCGGCGGTGGTGCGCAGCATTGAAGAACAGCTTTCCGGGGCCTGTACCACCGAAATCGCCGCTTTTGATGAATTTACCAGTTTGCTGACCGACGACGCGTTACTGCAGGATTTTGACCACATTATTTTTGATACGGCACCGACCGGACATACCATCCGCCTGCTGCAGCTACCGGGCGCCTGGAGCAGTTTTATTGAAAACAATCCAGAGGGCGCATCCTGCCTTGGCCCGTTGGCCGGTCTAGAGAAACAGCGCGAGCAATATGCAAAGGCACTGGCGGCCTTGGCGGATGGCAGTAAAACGCGGCTGATCCTGGTAGCCCGACCCCAGCAATCCCCCCTGATGGAAGTTGCCCGAACCCACCAGGAGCTGCGCCAGGTCGGATTGTTCAATCAATACCTGGTAATCAATGGCGTACTACCTCCGTTGGGATCGCTTAATGATCCTCTGGCGGCCGCCATCTATCAACAGGAACAGCAGGTTATCGCCCAACTGCCCGAGGCCCTTCGGCTTCTGCCCCGTGAAACGCTTGCGCTGCAGCCTGACAATATGGTGGGCACCGCTGCCCTCAGACGCTTATTGACCCCCGGGACAGGTATTGCCGGTGATAGTGATGCCATAACGGCCGCGGTCCTGCCCGAGCTGCCGTCATTAAGCAGCTTAGTGGATGAGATCGCCCTGAGTAAACAGGGTCTGGTGATGGTAATGGGCAAAGGCGGCGTAGGCAAAACCACGCTCGCGGCCGCCATTGCGGTAAAACTGGCGGAAAAGGGCTTTGATGTGCACCTGACCACCTCCGATCCGGCGGCGCATTTGGAAAGCACCTTGCACGGACAAATGGCCCATCTGCAGGTGAGCAGCATCAATCCACACGACGAAACCGAGCGCTATCGCGCCCAGGTGCTGGCGACCAAAGGAAAGGATCTGGACGCACAGGGAAAAGCCTTACTGGAAGAGGATTTACGCTCACCTTGCACCGAGGAGATCGCGGTTTTCCAGGCATTTTCCCGCGTGATCCGTGAAGCCGGCAAGCGTTTTGTCATTATGGACACCGCTCCGACCGGCCATACCCTGCTGCTGCTGGACGCGACCGGGGCCTATCACCGTGAAGTGGCCAAACGCATGGGCGACCATGGGCATTATTTGACCCCCATGATGCAGTTACAGGATCCCGAACGCACCAAAGTGATCCTGGTGACGCTGCCCGAAACCACACCTGTATTGGAAGCCGCCAACCTGCAGGAAGACTTACGCCGGGCCGGTATCGAACCCTGGGCCTGGCTAATCAATAACAGCCTGTCCATTTCCAGGACGTCTTCGCCGTTGCTGAAAATCCGCGCCGGCCATGAAGTCGCGCAAATCAAAAAGGTCCAGCGGGAACTAGCGACCCGCCTGGCACTGATACCGCTACAAAATGAAGAGCCTGCCGGCATCGAACGGCTACGTTTACTGGCTGGAAATAATACCTAGCCGGAATTGCTTTTGGTCCGTTATCCGCCTGCCGCAACGTGCCGGCAGGCCAATTTAACAGAGAGCACACTATGAGCAACGTAATATGAGCAACGTTACGATTTACCATAATCCTGCCTGCGGCACCTCGCGTAATACCCTGGCGCTGATCCGTAATAGCGGCGTGGAGCCGGAGATTATCTTTTATCTCGATACCCCGCCGGATCGTGAACAGCTGGAAAAACTGATCGCCGATATGGGCATTACCGTACGGGCGCTATTGCGTAAAAATGTTGAGCCTTATGCGCAATTGGGGCTGGCCGAAGACAAATGGACTGACGACCAGTTGGTGGCTTTTATGCTGGCGCACCCGATTTTAATTAATCGTCCCAT
>JAATGH010000143.1 GCA_015654745.1 Enterobacterales bacterium | reverse complement strand
GGGGAGCTTACACCAGTAAGTGACCCGGGTGAACGCGCGCAGCCGACGCACCCGCGGTTCGAAAGATGACGGTTTACCCTATAGATTTCGGACTGCGGGCAGGCGGCCAGCAAGAGAACCCGGGGAGCTTACACCAGTAAGTGACCCGGGTGAACGCGCGCAGCCGACGCACCCGCGGTTCGAAAGATGACGGGTAAATTAGAGGAGGGTATAGGCAATCATCCCCACCACCGCCCCGGTGGTACCCAGTATCGTTTCCATCACGGTCCAGGTTTTTAAGGTTTGCAGCTCCGTGGCACCGGTTAATTTTCCAAACAGCCAAAAACCAGCATCGTTGACATGGCTGCACACAATGGAACCACCGCCAATACAGACCGAGAGCGCGGCCATTTGCGCGCCGCTCAGGCCCAACGGCGCAACCACCGGCATAATCAGACCGACGGTGGTCAAACAGGCGACGGTGGCGGAGCCCTGGATAATACGAATGGCGGCGGCCAGTACATAACAGGCCACGGCGATAGGCAAGCCGGTGCTGATCAGGGCATGGCCGAGGGCCGGACCCACGCCGGAATCCACCAGTACCTGCTTAAACACCCCACCTGCGCCGGTGACCAGCAGAATAATGCCCGCCGGCTGCAGTGCCGCCGAGCAGATACTCATGACCTTATCTTTGCTCATACCCTGGCGGTAGGCCAGGCCGTAGATCGCGACCAGACAGGCCAGCAAAATAGCAATAAAGGGGTGGCCCACCAGTTCCATCCAACGATAAAGCGTCCCACCCTGCTCGACGAAACGCACGCCAATCGTTTTTAACCCTACTAAAATCAGCGGGAACAGCACCAGCGAGACGCTGAAACCAAAGGACGGCAGCGCGCCGGTTTTCAGATCCGGCTCGGCGATCTCCGCCGGCATGGGAATGGTGACATATTTACTGATAAAACTGCCATAAACCGGTCCGGCCAGCAGCATGCTGGGGATCGCCGCCGCCAGGCCGATAGCAATCATCCAACCAAAATCCGCGTGCATCTGCGAGGCCAGCAGCATCGGCGTAGGCCCCGGCAGGAGAAAGGCCGCGGCGGCGGCGACGCCGGCGAACAACGGCACCAGCAGTTTTACCAGGTTGCCATCGGTTCGGCGCGCCACGGCAAATACCACCCCAATCAACAGCATAACCGCCACTTCGAAAAACAGCGGCAATGCGCAAATCAATCCGACAATACCCAGTGCCAGGTAAGCGCGACTTTCGCCGAAACAGCGCACCATTTTGGTGGCAATTTGGTCCAGGGCGCCGGTCTCATGCAACACCTTGCCAAACATGGACCCCAGTGCGACCACAATCGCCAGGAAGCCGAGCGTACCCCCCATGCCGGCTTGCATGGTATCCGCGATTTTTTCAAGCGGCATGCCGGAAAAAATACCGGTGCCAACAGAAACCAGCAGCAACGCGACAAAGGCGTGCATCCGCGCTTTCTTCACCAAAAATAGCAGAATCAACACCGAGCCGACTGCGGTGATCATTAACGTCAAGGTGCTCATAACGGGTAATCCGCCAGGATCCGCTTACCGCCGTTCAATGGCACCAAGGCGGTTAAACGGTCGACCGATACACCGCAACCAAAGGCTGGGCAACCAGATGCGGAAAGAACCTTGCCGTATAAATAAAAATTATGTTCTATCATGTTATTACTCCCATATTAATCAATGCTTCATGCCCTTTCTCGCCATTCCAGCAAAAATATTCCGTCAGATTAGGATTATCGCCATGCGCGGGGCCAAAATGTTACCGGTAACACCAATACCCTATAGTCCTGCCTGGTTAAACAAAACGCAAGAAATTAGACATGGGTCACATAAAAAGTGTGATGAACCTCCAAAAACGAGATTTTTATTAGCGTTGTGGACGACGTATCTGCGGGTGGTGGGTCCCCCCGCCGGCGGAAGCGCGTGCTTTATTATCCAGCGTTGGGAAACTCATTCTGTTTTTCAGTTAAGACCTGCTTATGCTTGTTAGACTCGGGGCAGGCCACGCTGTGCAGCATTATCAGCCGCAAGGGATTAGTTTTATTATAGATAATGTTAAAAATCGGCAAAATAAAACAACTTTGCAACAAGTTAACCCGCGACATTAACGTCAATGGTCATTTAGTTAGCTGGCGAAGTATTTAACGAATACATTTCGGTTACGTCTGAAAATGGGCACAATGCAATGCGCATTTACGAATCTCACAAAAAACGAGCGATAATTTCTCATATTTATCATTGTTCATATGATACTATATCGACTAACTCTGGAGGAATTACCGCAATTATGAATCCAACGAAAATTAGCCTCATCCACAAGGCGCTCACTTGCTATGCCTATTTCAACGGCTACACCTCAGGCCGGTTGGAAGACATTAATAATGAAAAAATCAAGTGCATTGTCATCTATTCAACCACCGCCCTTGGCGATTTGATTCTTAATTCACCGGCTATTTATGCACTTAAGGCGCGGTTCCCACAGGCGCGCATCGTGCTGGTATCCAGTAAAAAAAATAAAGACCTGGTTGAGAATAGCGAAATATTCGATGACATTCTCTATTGGGACAATAAGTTCAATAATATTTTTAATATTATATTCAAACTTAGGCGTTTCCGACCGCAGCTGGCGGTTATTCTACATGCCCATTTCCCTTATGATATCTTGAGCGCCGTATTATCCGGGTGCCGGTATATTTTTCGCGATCATTATGGCAGGGAGGCGGTGGAGCTCAACCGTTGGCTCACGGGATACTCGCCAAAATTCGAAGGGCATACGGTGCAGCGGAAACTGCAGTTGTTGCAGCCTCTGGGTTGCGATACCACACTGTCGCGGATGCGCATACCCGTGGCTATTCCCGCCGGTACGCGGGATGCGGGTAAAATTCGTATCGGTTTCCAGCTAGGCGCCTCGCGTGATTTCCGGCGTTGGCCGGTGGCGTGCTTTGCCACCCTGGGCGATAAGCTGATGGCGGCAGAACCCACCGTGGAAATCATTTTGATTGGCGGCACAAAAGAGCAGCCCCTGGCGGAGGAGTATATGGCGCTGGTTAGCCCCGAATACCGGCAGCGTACCAGCTCCCTGGTGGCGCGTACCAATCTTCTGCAGCTTGCCTCGGCGATCACCACCTTTGATATGCTGGTAACCGGCGATACCGGTCCACTGCATCTGGCGATAGCGCAGCAGGTAAAGACCGTAAGCCTGTTTGTCACCGCTAACCCACTGTATACCGGACCTTACCAAGACCTGAATCTACATCGGGTATTTTACAAGCCCCTCACCAGCCTGCCCGCGGAAATAGCGCAAAGCCCCTTTCCCATGATTGCCATCACGCCCGAAGAAGTGTTTAACGGGGTCATGGAAGGGCTGCATCTGGATAGGTCATGTCCTGAAGAAAATTTGCGGTGCGCGGGATGAAATTATCAACCACTTCGGTGCGACAGAACCAAGGCCAGACCCGCGATCGACAGCGCGCGGTGCAGGAACGCGTTTATGAGTTTATTCGGCCCTTGCGCCAGCCCGGCATTTTGAGAAAATATCGGCCGCTATCCCCAGCGTTTTCCTTACGTAACGATCTCAATATGTCCTGGGATGAATTCGATCATCTTATGAACGACTTTTTTCTCCGGTTTAGCGTCAATGCAGACGGCTACGATCACCTGGCCTATTTTCCCGAGGATAACAGCCCGCTGCCGATGAAAATGGTCAGATGCCTGGGGCGTTGGGCTGGCGCCGTCGAGTCCCCCCGGCCGCTGACCCTTGGCATGCTGGTTGAAGCGGCGGTGACCGGCCGCTGGATCGGCCAGACCCAGCGTTAAGCCACCTTATCGTCCTCTGGGGCCAACTGCGCTAATGACCGATAGACCTGTTCCGGCGCAATGGATGACACATCCTTATCAGCCGCATGCAAAATCCGGTGCGGAACCTTCCACGGCGCCCAGCAGATCGGGTCACTATCGCCAAATAACGCGACGACCCCTTTGCCCAGGGCCGCCGCGATATGCATGGCTCCGCCATCGCTGGTCACCACACTATCGCAAAGCCACATCGCGGCTATCAACTCAGCCAGCGATCGGGTCGGTATGGGGGTCAGGCTAGGCAATTTACAGGCGGCCACGATCCTGGCAGCCATGTCGTCATCACCCGGATTAGCAGGGTTATCGGCCGCACCGGGAGACCATAGCAAAACAATCCTACAGGAACCGCCGGTGGCGATAAGCTGGGCCAGCGCGATAAAATTGGCCTCGGGCCAACGCTGCAGCGGCCTGCGCGCGCTGATTTGCACGCCGATCACGGGTAATCGCGCATCAATGGCATATTGCCGCGCCAGGGCGGCAACGTTTTCCGGTCTGGCATCAAGCACCAGGGGTCCCGCTTCGGCGTGAATACCCAAGGGTGCCAGCAGCCGCTGGAAACGTTGCACTAAATGTTCCTCAACCGGAGGCGGCGTAACCAAGTCGGTTATCGCTTTATGTGGCCGATCGCCCAACGCCAGGATACGTCGCGCGCCCGACAGGGTTGCCCATTTCAGCACCCGTTGATCCCAGCGGCTCTTGGCAATCACCGCCACATCATACGGCGTGCGCCAAAGACGCCACATGATAGTTAGCCGCTGCAGGATAATGGCTATTCTGGATTCACCCGCGGCGCGATGATGAATTTTTTTATAGATGTATACCGTAGCCACATCCGGATTAAGCGACAACACCTCAGCGTTGTAGCTGTTAGCCAGCACGTCGACCCGATAATGGCCCTGGTTGGCCAAGGCGCTAATAAGCGGGGTCGTCAGCAGCGTGTCCCCAATGTTATCCCGACAGATCACCAAGGCTCTCATGAACCCTCTTATACCGTTAATGAAGGGATGGATGATCCCCATGGCTGGAGATAGGACACCGGTTTAATGAATGTGTTCAATCAGATATGTCCGCCATTTTTCAAGCCGCAGGGGCGTTGGCAGCGCACAATCACCGAGCGCCAGCCTGCGTTAGCCCGGCGAGATGCCACGGTTGGCGCCTTCCTGCAACTCGAAATTGATTGGACCTGGCCGTGTGGGGAATAAGGTGGCGGCGGCGCATTACTTACCGGTAAATCGTCCCAGCCGCCGTAACAGATGACGATTTTCCGTTTTCAGGCGGGCGATTTCATCAAGCAGGCCAACCGCCAGGGCAATACCCGCCCAGTCCAGTTCAAGATCGCGCCGCAGGCGTTGCGCCCGTTGCAAATCATGTAACGCAACGGGTTCAAAGTACCATTCGCCGTCACCGCCATCACCCTTGGGGCTGATGATGCCAAGCGCGACCACTTCGAAAAGCTCATCGCGGGAAATAGCGGCGTACTGGCAAATTTCAGCAACTTCCAACGTTAGCCTGACTTCGCTCATAACCCATTACTCCCATTCCGCACGAGGATTAAATGCACAATGCGTGGCCAGTTGCGTCCACAGTTCCCGGGCCTGCTCGTCGGCCTGCTGCGGCATTACCACT
>JAATGH010000282.1 GCA_015654745.1 Enterobacterales bacterium | reverse complement strand
GCCGTGCGGCGATGCTGCAAACCGGTGAAGCCAACTTTGCCTATCCGGTGCCCTACGAACAGGCGGCGGTACTGGCGAAAAACACCAAACTGGACCTGGTATCGGCGCCGTCGATTTTACAACGCTATATCAGCCTGAACGTCACCCAGAAACCCTTTGATAATGTCAAGGTCCGCCAGGCCATCAACTACGCCATTAATAAAGATGCCCTGATTAAAGTGGCTTATTCGGGTTATGCCGTTCCCGCCGAAGGACCGCTGCCCGCCGGGATTGATTATGCGGTAAAATATAAACCCTGGCCCTACGATCCGGCCAAGGCCAAGGCGCTGTTGAAGGAAGCGGGTTATCCTGACGGCTTCACCACCACTCTCTGGTCATCTCATAATACCAGCACCTTCCAAAAAGCCCTGCAGTTCACCCAACAGCAGTTGGCCCAGGTCGGTATCAAAACGACCGTTACCGCCATGGATGCGGGGCAGCGTGCCGCACAGGTAGAGGCGAAGGGGGTAAATGAAACCGGGGTACGCATGTTCTACACCGGTTGGTCCGCTTCCACCGGCGAGGCGGATTGGGCACTGACGCCGCTGTTTGCCAGCCAGTCCGCGCCGCCGGCCATCTTCAATACCGCGTATTACAGCAATCCGCAGGTGGATAAGGATTTGACCGATGCGTTGAAAACCACCGATCGGACTGAGAAAACCCGGTTGTATAAAGATGCGCAGGATAAAATCTGGGCCGACGCGCCGTGGGTGTTCCTGCTGACGGAAAAGCTGCTGTATGCGCACAGCAAAAACCTGACCGGGTTTTATGTCATGCCGGACAGCTCGTTTGATTTTGTGCAAGCCGATATGAAATAACCCGGTGCCATGCTGAATTATTTTATCAAGCGGCTGTTAGGCCTGGTTCCCACGCTGCTGATAGTCGCGGTGTTGGTGTTTCTGTTTGTCCATCTGCTGCCGGGCGATCCGGCCAGGCTGGTGGCCGGATCGAACGCCGACGCCTCGGTGGTGGCATTGGTGCGGCAGGATTTAGGGTTGGATAAGCCGCTGCCCGAGCAGTTTCTGCGGTTTATAACTCATGCCATCCAGGGTAATTTCGGCAACTCGCTGGTGTCCAAACGCCCGGTAAGCAGCGAGATCGGCTCACGCTTTATGCCCACGTTTTGGCTGACCATCGCCAGTATGCTTTGGGCTGTGCTATTTGGCATGGCGCTGGGAATCGTCTCGGCGGTATGGCGCAACCGTTGGCCCGATCGCCTGGGTATGACGCTTGCGGTTTCGGGCATTTCTTTTCCGGCGTTTGCCTTGGGCATGCTGTTAATGCAGGTGTTCTCCGTCGGTCTGGGCTGGCTGCCCACGGTCGGCGCGGACAGCTTGCGGCATTATATTTTACCGTCGATTACCCTGGGTGCGGCGGTGGCGTCGATTATGGCGCGCTTTACCCGCGCATCGTTTGTTGAGGTGATGCAGGAAGATTATATGCGCACCGCACGGGCCAAGGGAGTAAGCGAATTCTGGGTGATCAGTAAACACGGGCTGCGTAACGCCATGATTCCGGTGGTAACCATGATGGGCCTGCAGTTTGGCTTTTTGTTGGGGGGATCCATTGTGGTGGAGGAGGTGTTCAACTGGCCGGGGCTGGGCCGGTTGCTGGTGGATTCAGTGGAGATGCGCGATTATCCGGTGATCCAGGCCGAGGTGTTGCTGTTTTCGCTGGAGTTTATTGTGATTAATTTATTGGTGGACATGTTATATGCGGCAATCAATCCGGCTATCCGGTATCAGTAAGGCGCCGCGATGAAATTGTGGCGACGAAATGCCGCTTTGGCGGCGATGCCCACGCTAAGCCCCCAGCATACGCGCACGCCCTGGAGCGAATTTTGGCGGCGGTTTAAACGTCAGCCGCTGGCGTTTGCCGCCGGGATTTTTGTCATGATACTGGTGGTGGTGGCGCTGTTCGCGCCATGGCTGACGCCGTTCGACGCCGAAAATTATTTCGATTATGATCGGCTAAATGATGGACCCTCGCTCGTGCACTGGCTTGGCGTGGATTCGCTGGGACGCGATATTTTTAGCCGTATCCTGATGGGCACCCGGATATCCCTGGCGGCCGGTTTTTTTTCCGTGCTCTTGGGCATGGCGATCGGCACCCTGCTGGGATTGGTTGCGGGTTATTACGAGGGGTGGTGGGATCGGCTGATAATGCGGATCTGCGACGTACTGTTTGCCTTTCCCGGAATATTGCTGGCCATTGCGGTGGTGGCGATTATGGGCAGCGGAATGTCAAATGTGATTATCGCCGTGGCGATTTTCAGCATTCCGGCATTTGCCCGCCTGGTGCGTGGCAATACGTTGGTGTTAAAACATCAGACCTATATTGAATCCGCCCGCAGCATCGGTGCGTCCGACCGGACCATTCTGTTGCGCCATATTTTGCCGGGAACGCTCTCCTCCATCGTCGTCTATTTTACCATGCGCATCGGCACGTCGATTATTACCGCGGCGAGCCTGTCGTTTCTCGGACTAGGCGCGCAGCCGCCAATGCCTGAGTGGGGGGCCATGCTAAATGAGGCGCGGGCGGATATGGTCACCGCACCGCATATTGCCATTTTCCCCAGCCTGGCGATTTTTTTAACCGTGCTGGCATTTAACCTGCTGGGGGATGGATTGCGGGATGCGCTGGATCCAAAGTTAAAGCCTTAAAAGCCTGCCCAGGGGAATAAGGCCACGGCACCATCGGCCTTATTTCCCATCCCACGCATCAATTTTATCTTCCCGGATTTTCACTTTCTCCGCCGCACTGGCTGGCCAATAACCTTTGGACATGCCGCCTTCCCAATCACCATAACTCGGATTGGGCAGCATAATATATTTATGACCAAACTCTTCCTGATGCTGATTCACAAAATCCCGTCGTTGCGTATTCAATTTATGATAAGGCTCACCGCTGAAATCATTTAGATTATCACCGTCATAGACAACGATATCGTAACCCTGTTTTTCCACCTGGCTGAAACGTTCGCTTTTATTACTGGTGCCGCCGGTGGGTTTCAATAACAGGGTTTGGGGGCCGACGTCAGCGAATCCCAGCGCCTTGAGGTTGTCCATTGTGGCGTTGAAATCGGCCTGGTCACGATTGGATACGTAGAAAATACGTCCGCCATGGGTTATGACGTAATGGGAAAACTCCACCGCACCGGGGAGGGCCTTGGCCTGCCGGGCCTGGGTCCATTTACTCCACGTGGCATCGCTGAACGGCTGGTGGTGTTTGATTTGCCAGCCGGCATAGGCGCTATTGTCAATCATGGTCTCATCCAAATCCACCACCACCGCCTTCTGGCGTCCCGGCGCGGCCTTGGCCTGGGTAAACGCCGTTTCAGCCGTATTAAAGGCCTGGTAGGATAATGCGCTAAACTCGCCGGATTGCTGCATCCAGTTTACTGAAAATACGGTTTGGTCGGTAAGCTGCTGCTGCGCGGTTGCCGATGATGCCGTCGGCTGGTGAAGGGCACAGCCGCCCAGTAGCAGGCCCAACGTTAAGCTTAATACGCAAACCCGCATTGGTAGGGGGGGAACAACATCCCGAGGAGGAAAAAAAGACCACATGATGACTCCTATTATGGATAAAAACGCTTGCCGCTGACCACGCCAAACTGGGTGGAAGTGTTAGGTAGCTTATTTATATTAATATAAATTAATACCATGCAACTATTTAATATTGAAGCGTAGCCACTGTGCATTCGGCACGGTGATTTTGTCAGTTAGTGTAAATCCAGCCTCAATTCGTCGCGCGACCCGGTGTGCATTTCTACGCTTAAGGGGAATTCACTAAGGGAGATAGCCAAATGCGTTGGACGATACTGTTGCTATGGATCGGTGCTGTCGTAACGGCGGCGGGGCAGGGAATCGCCGCCAATCCCCGGGATACCGTACTGTTAAGCGGTCTGGATCATCCTTGGTCCCTGGCTTTTCTGCCGCAACCGGAGGGGATGCTGATTACCGAACGGCCGGGACGCTTGCGCTATTGGTCGCCAGGGCAAGCCCTATCGGCGCCGATTAGCGGCGTGCCGACGGTGTATGCCCACGGACAGGGCGGGTTATTTGATGTGGTGACGGCACCCGATTTCAACCGGTCGCGTAGAATTTATCTTAGCTATGCCGAGCAAGGGAAAGACGAGGCGGGTACCGCCGTGGGCTACGGCCGTTTATCCGGGGATCACCGGCGGTTAACTGATTTTAAGGTTATTTTCCGTCAACAGCCCAAGTTATCCAGCGGCGAGCATTTTGGTGGCCGGATGGTGTTTGACCAGCAAGGTTATCTTTATATCAGCCTTGGCGAAAACAACCGCCGACCTACCGCCCAGGATCCTACTAAGCATCAGGGCAAAATTGTGCGCCTGACCGCCGAAGGCGACGTTCCCCCGGATAATCCTTGGGTACATGACGAAAATGTCCGCCCGGAAATCTGGACGATGGGGCATCGCAATCCGCAGGGGCTGGCGTTAAACCCCTGGACTGGGGCCATTTGGGAAAATGAACATGGCCCACAGGGAGGTGACGAAGTCAATATCATTGCCAAAGGGGCTAATTACGGTTGGCCGATTGCCACCTATGGTATTAACTATTCTGGGCTAAAAATTCCGGAAGCGCAGGGCGGCGTCGTGGCGGGTACGGTGCAACCGGCCTGGTATTGGCAAAAGTCACCGGCGGTCAGCGGCATGGCGTTTTATCATCTTGATCGTTTTCCGGCATGGCAACATTCGCTCTTTATCGGCGCATTAAAACAACGGACATTAATTCGACTGTCATTACAGGGTAATCGGGTGATCGCGGAACAGCGGCTACTTGAAGACCGGCATGAGCGGATTCGTGATGTTCGGGTCGGGCCGGATGGGTATATCTACGTGCTTACCGACGAGCATAACGGCAAATTACTGCAGCTTGGGTTGGAGTGAGCTCGCAAGGACGGCGCGCGGGAAATCGGTTTTATCCCGCGCGCCGACGGTCAGCTCAGGGGGAGCATGACGCGCATTTGGAACGCAGGGCGAGCGGAAATTGCCGCGTACCAGGTTTCCAGCGCGTTCCGGGGTTTTCGAGGGATATCCAGGGTAAACCAGTTATAGGCGAAGCAGCCCATGGGAATATCGCCAATACCAAACGCCGGCCCGGAAAAATAGGGCTGTTTTTGTAAAGCGGTTTCAGCGATATCAAACAGCGCTTCACATTTTTTTATGCTGTCCTCAATAAGCTGTTTATTGCGTTTTTCCGCGGGTGTTCTGATCAGGTTGATATAAAGCGGCTGCAATGCGGGCGCCAGGGTGGATAATGTCCAGTCCATCCATTTTTCCGAGGTGGCGCGTACCGATGCATCGGCCAATAACCAGAGGTTCTGGCCAAACTTGGCCGCCATATACCGCACTATGGTATTGGATTCCCATAACACCAAGTCGTTTTCATCATCCTGCATACATGGCACCAAGCCATTCGGATTCAGCGCCAGGAAGATAGGATCGTGGTTTTTACCATATTGGCCACCGGCGAGTATGGCGTTGAACGCCAGATCAAGTTCCGCCGCGCACCATAACACTTTTTTTACGTTCACCGAATTTTCACGGCCCCAGATTGTCAGCATCGCACCTTCTCCGCATTAATTATTGTTAAAAATAGCTGGGTTGTCATCAGTACGCACCATCGTCGGACGCAACGCTCGAAACGGCGGCTCAGGGAGGCCGTTCATTCTAACATCGTCCATTAAATTATAACCTGAACCTTCTAAAGAATAGCGAGTGATAATTTTAGCACGTGGGTTAAAACGATATTTTCGTTCAAAAAAATGCGTACTGTTAAGAATAGCCTATATCGCAATGATTTTTATGATGTAATCATAGGATCGGCTCTCATGCTTTTTTCTAGACAGGATACTATCGTTATGATCTTTACTGCACCTATCCGCATGGCCTTGGCCGCGGGGCTACTGGCTCTTGGACTACAGTGGGCATATGCCGGCAGCGATGCCAAAACCATTGTTTTTGGGGTGGCGCCTGGGCCCTATGGCGATATGGTCAAGCAGGCAATAAAACCGGAATTAGTTAAAAAAGGCTACAAAGTCGATGTGCGCGAATTCAGCGACTATGTCCAGCCAAATATGGCCTTAGCCAATGGGAGTATTGATGCCAATCTCTTCCAGCATACTTTATATTTAGAGAAGTTTGCCGCGGATAAGAACCTGAAAATCACGCCGCTGATCACGGTGCCAACCGCCAGCATGGGACTTTATTCCCACAAGATCACCGCCATCGATCAGCTTAAGAAAGGCGATATCATTACGCTCTCCAATGATCCGACCAATTTGGCGCGCGGACTCCGATTTTTGGAAAAGCTAGGTTTGATCACTATCAAAACAAATATTGATCCCACCAAAGCCTCAGAACGGGATATTGCCCTCAATCCCCGAGGCCTGGTGTTTAAACCGCTGGAGGCGGCCCAGTTGCCGCGTACCCTGGATAGCGCTAGCGGCGCGCTGGTCAACGGTAACTTTGCCTTTGCCGCCGGGCTTAAACTTTCGTCCGCATTGGCATTGGAAACGCTGGATGAAAATCTAAAAAACGTAATTGCGGTGCGCAGCGAAGACAAGGATAAGCCGTTTGTTAAAGATATCAAGGCCGCGGTGGAATCGGCCGCCTACGCTGCGATCATCAACCAACCCGGCTCGGTGTTCAGCCAGTTCCAAAAGCCGCAATGGATGCAGGCTTCTGCCCAGTCTCAGCCTTAGGCTGAGCCCACTCTTGCGCCGGTCATGGCCAAGGGTATGAAACCACGAGATATTACCCCTGCCCCCGCGTGGGTCGGCAGGGTGATTTTCCGCTTAAGAGAGTAGCGTGGAGTGCGCGGATAATGATTCAGCTAGACCATATTACCGTTGATTTTCCCAGGGGGAATCAACAGAGTGCCCGTGCGGTGGATGACGTCAGCCTGCGGATCAACCGAGGCGAGGTCTATGGCATCGTCGGTGCTAGCGGGGCAGGGAAAAGCACCTTGCTGCGAACGATTAATTTACTCCAGCGACCAAGCATCGGCGACGTAGTGGTCAATGACGTACAAGTTTCCTCCCTGACCGGTGGAGCCTTACGCCTGGCTCGCCAGAAAATCGGCATGATCTTCCAGCATTTTAACCTGATGCATACCCGTACCGTGGCGGGGAATGTGGCGTTTAGCTTACGTGCCGCGGGAAAATCATCGGACGATATTGCGCATCGAGTCCCGGAGATTTTGGCGCTGGTGGGATTGGCTGATAAAGCGAAGGCGTTTCCCGCGCAGCTGAGTGGTGGTCAAAAACAGCGTGTCGGCATCGCCCGCGCCATTGCCAACCAGCCGGAAGTGCTGTTATGCGACGAGCCTACCTCGGCGCTGGATTTGGAAACGTCGGCCTCAATCCTGGCACTGTTAAAAGAGATTAACGTGCGCTTGGGTATTACCATCGTCTTAATATCGCATGAAATGACGGTGGTGAAAGCGATCTGCGACCGGGTAGCGGTGATGACCGGCGGTAAAGTGGTGGAGGAAGGTGATGTGTTTGATATTTTTGCTACCCCGCGGCATGAATTTACCCGGCAGCTAGTATCCCATACGTTTAATCTTGAATTACCGCCACGTCTTTTACAGGAGCTGCAGGGCACGTTACTGAAAATCCTGTTTGTCGGCGCATCGGCGGAACAGCCGGTGCTGTCGGATGTTGCTATGCGGTATGGCGTATCGGTGAATATTTTGCACGGGAAAATCGAGTATATTGGCCACCGCGCGCTGGGCATTCTGGTCGCACTATTGACCCATCCCAGCGATCCCGCCAGGGTGGCGGAGGCGGTGAATTATATTCAGGAAAATACCGCGCGCGTAGAGGTGTTACATGGCTGATTTATGGCTCGATTTATTGGGCGCGTTCGGCGAAACCTTCCAAATGGTGGGGATTGCCACGCTGTTTTCCATCATCGGCGGTTTACCGCTGGGATTATTGATCTTCGTAACGGATCGCCATCTGTTCTGGGAAAATCGTGCGCTCTACCTGGTGGGTACCGTCTTGGTGAATCTCATCCGCTCGATTCCCTTTGTGATCCTGCTGGTAGTATTGCTGCCGTTGACACAATTTTTACTGGGCAATACTATCGGCCCTATTGCCGCGGCGGTGCCCTTGTCCGTTGCCGCCATCGCTTTTTACGCACGCCTGGTCGACGGGGCATTGCGTGAAGTCGATCCCGGCATCATCGAGGCGGCGGAGGCTTTTGGCGCCAGCCCGCTGCGTATCATCGCCACGGTTCTTTTGCCGGAGGCGGCGGCGGGGTTGCTGCGTGGCCTGACGGTGACCTTGGTCAGCCTGATCGGTTATTCCGCTATGGCGGGTATCGTCGGCGGTGGCGGCGTCGGTGATTTGGCCATCCGCTTCGGCTATTATCGTTATGAAACCAACGTCATGATCATCACCGTGGTGGCCTTGGTGATCCTGGTGCAAATTGTGCAGGTTTTAGGGGATTGGTTGGCACAACGTGCGGACCGGCGAAGTAAACGTTAATGCAATCGGAAATAAAAGCATAAAATGCATAAATAAGCTGAAAATTTGCCTCCAATGCGGCAAAGTAACTTGGTTTCGAATACACCCAAATCGTTGGAACATGATTCAGACATCCTGAGGCTGTGTTTCAGGTTGCGACGCTCAATCCTCTACCGTGAGTAACGCGGTAACCATTTTTGAATGGATACTCTGGCAACGTCATGAAGAACTACGCTATCTCCCATAAGATTACGGCGCTGGGCCTCGGGGCCCTGGTAGTACTCACTTCCTCCGTCGCTCAGGCGGAAACGGCGCCCGGTGCCCCTCAGGTAAACGCCAAGGCGTTTATCCTGATGGATTATCAAAGCGGAAAAGTCCTGGCGGAATCCAACGCTGATTTGCGTTCAGATCCCGCCAGCCTGACCAAAATCATGTCCAGCTATGTGATAGGTCAGGCGCTAAAAGCCAAAAAAATCACCGAGCAAGACAAGGTTACTATCGGTAAGGATGCCTGGGCCACCGGTAATCCGGTGTTACGTGGCTCATCCCTGATGTTTTTGAAACCTGGCGAGCTGGTATCGGTAGCCGATCTAAACAACGGCGTGGTGATCCAATCCGGCAACGATGCCAGCATTGCATTGGCGGATTATGTGGCCGGCAGCCAGGACGCGTTCGTCAGCTTGATGAACAAATACGCCGACGCCATGGGACTGAAAGATACCCATTTCCTTACGGTGCATGGGTTGGATGCCGAAGGTCAATACAGTACCGCGCGTGATATGGCCATCATCAGCCAGGCGCTGATCCGCGACGTGCCGGACGAGTATGCCCTGCATAAGCAAAAAGAATTCACCTACAACAGAATTAAGCAGCTTAATCGCAATCGCCTGCTGTGGAGCGGCAATTTGACGGTTGACGGCATTAAAACCGGTTATACCGATGGCGCCGGACATAATTTGGTGGCGTCCGCTACGGATAGCGGTATGCGGTTGATTTCGGTGGTATTGGGGGCGCCGACGGACAGCGTTCGGTTTCGCGAAAGTGAAAAACTCTTGACCTGGGGGTTCCGTTTTTTTGAAACGGTGACGCCGATCCCCGCCGGCAAACCCTTTACCCGCCAACGCGTATGGTTTGGCGATCGCAGTGAAGTGGATCTCGGTGTGGCGCAGGACGCCTCTATCACCGCGCCCAAGGGACAATTGAAAAATCTGAAGGCGTCGTTCACTCTTAACTCACCTCATCTTAATGCTCCCCTGGCATTGCATCAGGTGGTTGGAACAATTGATTTCCAATTGGACGGTAAAGTCATTGAGCAGCGGCCGCTGGTGGTACTGGATGAAGTCCAGAAAGGGGGCTTTTTCCGCAACATTTGGGACTGGATCCTCCAGACGATTCACGGCTGGTTCGGCAAGTAAGCCCCATTCTGCCAGCATACTTTCGGCTTAGCGCCAGGGCATGATTCGCTGGCGTTGATTGCTTGATTGCTTGATTGCTTGATTGCTTGATTGCGGGGCCAGCCTTGAGGCCCCTTGCTCAAGCGGATAGCCACCTAGGCGAATGACCTCCGGCCCGATTGCGGTAACATCTTTCGCGATCGGGCCGGGGACAGCGTCAAGGAATAAGCTTATACACAATCGCCGCCAGGGCGATCATCCCGATAATCCCCACAAAATAGTTGCTCCAGTCCCTCCGATAGCGGGCCATTGCCGGCACGCGCGCAATGGCATACATCGGCAATAGGAATAATAAAATCGCGATAATGGGACCGCCCAGCGTTTCGATGATGCCCAGGATACTGGGATTGAGCGTAGCCACCAGCCAGGTCGACACCAGCATGAATATCCCGGTTATCCGCTGGAGTGCGAGAGCGCTGAACGGCGTATTGCTGGTGTGCAGAGCTTTGCCCAGCAGTCCGATAAAACCTTCGCTGGCGCCGAGGTAGTGGCCAAGAAAGGATTTGGTTATTGCCACAAAAGCGATCAACGGGGCTAAAAAAGCAATAAAGGGATTATCAAAATGATTAGCCAGTAGCGATAGTATCGAGATATTCTGCGCCTTGGCATGCGCCAGATTCTCAGGTGAAAGGCTTAGCACGCAGCTAAAGACAAAAAACATGACGGTCAGCACCATCAGGATATTGCCGACAAGCAGGATCCGCGAACACTTTGGTTCTGCATTCTCACCATATTCGGCCTTTTTCGACATGGCGAAAGCGGAGATAATTGGTGAATGGTTAAATGAAAATACCAGTACCGGTATGGCCAACCACAGGGTATTCAATAAGCCGGTGTTTCCCGCCGAGGTTTGCGCCAGGGGGGTATGGAATATATCCGAACTCCAATAGGGAATCAGATATAGCGCCAGAAACATCAGTGTCGCCACAAAAGGGAATACCAGGATACTCATTACCTTAACGACAATCTCTTTGCCAAGGCGGATGATGCCCATCAGACCGAGGATTAAAAGCAGTGCCAATAGCGCCCGCGGCGGAGCGGTCAGATGAAGCTGGTGGGAAATAAAGCTCTCGACGGTGTTGGTGATGGCGACGCCGTAGACTAATAAGATAGGGTAAATGGCAAAAAAATAGAGCAATGTAAGCACATTGCCGGCACCGGGGCCAAAATGGTGCTTCACCACGTCGGTGATATCCCTGCAGTCGCCATTGCCGGACAACACCAAGCGGCATAACGCCCGATGGGAAAAAAATGACATGGGGAAGGCCAGCAGCGTCATCACCAATAGCGGCAGCCCACCGCCTATGCCCGCGTTAATCGGTAAAAATAGCACTCCGGCACCGATAGCGGTGCCATAGAGACCCAGCAGCCAGATCGAATCGGTTTTGCGCCATGACGACGACATTGTGCGTTCGGCCAGGGTTGCTTGTGACATATCCATGGTATCTCCCAACATAAAACGGCAGGGGTAAAAGGATAACCCCTTCACCAAATATCTACCGCATTACTGTATTAATATCATTAAAAATAGTAGCCTTAATTTATATCAAGGCAACGCGTCAAGGATGACGGCCGGGATGATATACAAATTTTTTAGGATATTCATGTGTCAGTTTTCCATTTTTTGACTTGGGTGGGATATTTTTATGGAAAGAAACCTAATAAGAAAACAGGTAATAAAGAATTGTTGGCGGAATAAAGGCAGTAATGATTATGATGATCAGTATTTATATCTATCTCACCATGTTAAATGGTTATAGATGTAGTGTCATCAATCGATATGGAAAAGCCCGGGCATAAACTAGAGTCTCGGCAAGATAACTTTCGTGTATCCTATTGCCCATATATAACCATCCGGTAATTGTTTAAAACAATTATCCTGCAAATAATTTTGTTGAGGTTTTTATTTCCGCCGTTCGGCGCTGGAACGGGCCGTGTCGGGTGGTGCCAGGGTATGATTTGTGGCCGTCGTGTGGGGAATAGGCAACATAGGGACAATAAAAAACCCGAAAGTCTTGAACCTAAAAGGCGGGACGATCGGGCTCCTCAATTTGGGGACATCAAAGAAAAGCAGTGGCATAAAATCAGACTCTATGGATTAAGGAAAGTTCTCAATCAGGGTAAAAAAAATCACCCTGGGCGTGGCAACGTTGCCTGAGAGCGTCAAATAGGGCGGATGAGTCGTCCGCGCGCCGCCAACGGCGGGGAACCTGGGCCGAGAGAAAATGCGTGTGGGCGTATCGACCTGGGCAATGCAGCGATCGGCAGCCGGAAAATCATGAATGAAGCTAATGTAAACCGATGGGGGCCAAGATAAATATTATTTTAAGAAAAAACTGATTTTTGGGGAGGCAATTCTGAAAATTGACTTATGGCTTCGCGTGAACTGCCGGCGCCATTTTTTCTTAAGACGCGACGGAAATGATAAAAATGGGTTAAAACTCCATTTGAATGACCAGCTTGAGGATATTTTGCATCCATTTTTATCACCTGGCAATGTGATGCCTCTCCCATAATTAATAACAAAATTTCATTCATATTTAACAATTCAGCCACTTTAACATTCACTGTCCATAACCTTATTGTTACCAGCAACTATTTGAAAAATATGAATATATGGCGTATATTTATTGAGACAAAATAATAGAGGCCTTAACTATCTCCTTCGAGTAGTTAGCCGAGCGTTTATGGCTTATTTTTGCTGGTCTTTATTTTATGAAAAAAATCAGACCGCCGGGAAATGCCGTTTTCATACTGTCGTTTACAGTTAATGCTGGCTATACGGGATTATCCTTTGCTTAAACATCAGGGGATAAGATGAATTTTTGTCACCAAGGTTTGAATATCTGGGCAATTACGGGAGGCGAGTATGGCGGTTTACTTTCGCAAAGCGGGAAGCATAAGTAGCGCTATACTGTTTGTAGTGATTTTTGCCAGCCAGGAAAGTGGCTTGGTGGTGACAAATGCGCCTACGCATGGTGCTTCGCTGGGGCTGCTGCTTTTTCTTTTACCCGGGATGGTCGGCAGTTTCTTGTCCTACGCCAATAAAATTGTCACGCCGCTGCTGGGCGCATTGCTGGTAACACCGCTATGCCTGGCCATGTTTTACATCGGCCGTTGCGCGCCCCTTACCTTATGGTTCCAACTGACCTATTTGCTCAGCGCGCTTTTCTGGTGTGCATGCGGTGCGTTGGCCGGTAATTTCCTTTACGCGATGATCAAGCCGCCGGTGCGCTAAACCGCCGCCTCGGTGCCGGATCAAACCAGAAGAATAGGTAACCTGGGCAGCGGGGCCAACCAAGGCTGACCCGCATGGCCGGTGAAGCGTTACTGCTGGTACAGGCTGAGATTTTCCTTGGCATAAGCTTCAAAATCCGTGCAGCCGCCGATATGTACCTGGTCGATAAAAATTTGTGGAACGGTTTCCACGGGTTTCCCCACCGTTTTCGATAAATCCGCTTTTGAGATGCCTTCCGCATGAATATCAACATACCGGTATGAAAAGTCATCCCGTTCGGCCGACAATTTTTCTGCCAATTCTTTTGCGCGCACGCAATAAGGACAACCGGGACGTCCGAAAATCACAGCAAACATAAATGCTCCTTTAACTTTCTGTAATGACAATAAAATTTTTTATTATGCTTAGTTAAGCATTTGTCTGATGTTTACTATGCCTGTGAGCTGCGTCAAAAAAAAGCAGAAATTACCTTTCAGTCTAATGCCCCAGGCCTATCTCACGGCGAGCGACGTAAACGATTGCTTCCACGCTTGCGCCAAACTTTGCTCGACCCCGCCTGGCGGGCGGATTATTATGGTCATGCTCACTACGGCCAATCAGGGTAATGCGTGAAAATAGCCATTTTATCGCGGGACGGCTCGCTGTTCTCATGCAAGAGATTGCGGGAAGCCGCTTTAGCCCGACATCACAGCGTGGACATTATCGATCCGCTCTCCTGCTATATGAATATTAATTGTGATTCGCCATCCATTCATTATCGAGGCAAGCAGCTTGCCACTTATGACGCGGTTATTCCGCGTATTGGAACCGCAATAACGTTTTACGGCACCGCGGTATTGCGCCAATTCGAAATGTTGGGCAGTTTTGCCCTCAATGACTCCACCGCTATTGCCCGCGCCCGCGATAAGCTGCACTCGCTGCAGCTGCTGGCGAGGGATGGCATTGATCTGCCGGTGACCGGTTTTGCCGACTCCCCTGACGACACCGGCGATCTGATTGCCATGGTGGGCGGGGCGCCGCTGGTGGTTAAACTGGTGGAAGGTACGCAGGGCATTGGCGTGGTGCTGGCTGAAACAGCCCAGGCTGCCAAGAGCGTTATCGATGCATTTCGCGGACTGAAAGCCCAATTTTTGGTGCAGGAATATATTTCAGAGGCCAACGGCTGTGATATTCGTTGCCTGGTCATCGGCGATCGGGTGGTGGCGGCGATTGAACGCCAAGCCCAGCCTGGCGATTTTCGTTCTAATTTGCACCGGGGCGGTTCGGCACGCAACGTTGCCATTACTCCCCGGGAGCGGACGGTGGCGATAACAGCCGCCAACACGCTGGGGCTGCATATCGCCGGAGTGGATATTCTGCGCGCGCGGCGCGGTCCTTTAGTTATGGAAGTTAACGCCTCGCCGGGACTTGAGGGAATTGAGACCGCTACCGGCGTTGACATCGCCGGCCTGATGGTCAGCTACATCGAGCAAAATACCCCTGGTAATACGCGGTAATCTCACGTGAGGCCTGGGCGGCAGCATTTTCAGATTTTACCCTGATAGCCGCGCTTTAATAAGCAGGTTCCGATTGGAGACGCTGGCTAATCATTAAAAATCAATACGATGATACGGGCCCGCCGGCCGTTGAGCGGGTATGGGGCATCGTAATTTTCCCTTTTGAGCCACACTGGCAAATAATTTCCTACGTTTGTCCATAGCGCCGCCGGTTATTATTCCGTAAGCTATGCCCCGTTTCGCAGTTCACATTAACGAGGTTGGCCTAATGGATTCACTTGTTGTCCCGGATCTGGACATCCTTAGACGCTGGTTGGAAAAGCTGAGTCTCTCTTTTTTTGAGTGTGACTCCTGCCAGGCGCTGCATCTGCCGCATATGCAAAATTTTGACGGTATCTTTGATGCAAAAATCGATCTGGTTGACAACGTCATCCTGTTTTCAGCGCTGGCGGAGGTCCGCCCTACCGCATTGATCGCGCTGGTGGGGGATTTAAGCCAGATTAACGCCAGTTCACTGACCGTGAAGGCGTTTATCGACATACAGGATGATAACCTGCCCAAACTGGTGGCCTGCCAGGCTATCAGCGTGGAAGTCGGGATCACCTTCGGACAGTTCAAACATTTCATGCAACAGTCGGAAGAACAACTTTCTATGTTGATACTTGAAGCCCGCGCCAACGATCTTTTGTTCATTGACGAGGAGCCGCACGCCGAGCTCAAAAACCCTCTACCGGTTATCCATTAATGCATACCCCCCTCCTGCAATAGGACCCTCCGGCATGCAACGGTTTTATGCTGTTGTTGTGCATGTCCGAGCACATATCCAGGAAGTCTTGCCTGCAGGACCCCGTTTTTTCCGTTAAAAAATGAATAAAAAATCGATTTAAGCCGTATTTTTTTTTCGATCGCTGGCGTAGCACTTCCGCTGCGGTTATGCTTGCCATGCTGCGCGTTATCCATGCTTTGCATATTGATAATGGTATGCATAACTATACCCTTCCAAAGGGGGTATCACGTCAATTGACTGGGATCTGGAGGAAGCAACGGATGTTCACCCAATGTAAAACATGGTTGCCGGGTGTGGTTGCCGGTCTGCTAATGGCCGCGTCGGCCTACGCTATCGGCGCGGATCAAAAAACACTGCATGTCTATAACTGGTCGGATTATATTGCGCCTAATACGGTGCCAGATTTTGAAAAACAGACCGGTATAAAAGTCGTTTATGATGTGTTTGACTCCAATGAAGTACTGGAAGGCAAGTTGATGGCCGGTAGTACCGGTTTTGACGTGGTGGTGCCCTCCGCCAGCTTTCTTGAGCGTCAGCTATCCGCCGGGGTATTTCAGCCGCTGGATAAAAGTAAGCTACCTAACTATAAAAATCTCGATCCTGAACTGCTTAAGCTCATCAGCCGGCACGATCCCGAGAACAAATATGCGGTTCCTTATATGTGGGCCACCACCGGCATCGCCTATAACGTCGATAAAGTGAAGGCCATATTGGGTAAGGATGCCCCGGTGAATAGCTGGGACCTGGTGTTGAACCCGGAGAATCTGGCGAAGCTAAAGAGCTGCGGCGTGTCGTTCCTGGATGCGCCGGCGGAGATTTTTGCCACCGTGCTCAATTATCAGGGCAAAGACCCCAATAGCGCCAATGCCGATGACTACACCGGCGCTGCCACCGATCTGCTGCTCAAGCTGCGCCCTAGTATCCGTTATTTCCATTCGTCGCAATACATCAACGATTTGGCCAACGGCGATATCTGCGTGGCTATTGGCTGGGCGGGTGATGTGATGCAGGCGGCCAATCGGGCTAGGGAAGCTAAAAATGGCGTGAATATTGCGTACAGTATTCCAAAAGAAGGCGCCCTGGCCTTTTTTGACGTCCTGGCCATTCCCGCGGACGCTAAAAACACTGATGAAGCCTATCAGTTCATTAACTTTTTGCTAGACCCGCAGGTTATTGCCCAGGTCAGTAATCAAATCTTCTATGCTAACGGTAATAAGGCGGCAACGCCGCTCGTTAGCGAGGCGGTGCGTAACAATCCGGGAATTTATCCCCCTCCCGAGGTGCGCGCTAAATTATTTACCCTGAAAGTCCAGCCGCCGAAAATCGATCGTGTGATCACGCGGGCTTGGACCAAAGTAAAAAGCGGTAAATAATAACTTATCCAGGGTTTAATTTTAACCTGTTCAACAGGCGGTGCTTTACCGCCTGTTATGCTTTTTCGGCAACGGCGACCGCATGCGGAACCGCCTTCGCCTATGTTCCGGAGAGTGATGTTAGTGAACGATGCCATACCCCGTCCTCAGCCCAAAAACCAGAAAATGGTGACGCCATTGCTGGAAATTCGCAATCTGACCAAAACCTTTGACGGCCAGTCGGCGGTGGATGATGTCAGCCTGACGATTTATAAAGGGGAAATGTTCGCGTTATTGGGGGCTTCCGGCTGCGGGAAGTCCACATTATTGCGGATGTTGGCGGGATTTGAACAACCCACCCACGGGCAGATTGTGCTTGATGGCCAGGATTTATCGCATATGCCGCCGTATCAGCGGCCGATAAATATGATGTTTCAGTCCTACGCGTTGTTTCCCCATATGACGGTTGAGCAAAATATCGCATTCGGCCTCAAACAGGACAAACTGCCGCGCGCAGAAATCAAGCAGCGGGTTGAGGAGATGCTGGCGATGGTGCATATGCAAGAGTTTGCCGCCCGCAAACCCCATCAACTATCCGGTGGTCAGCGCCAGCGGGTGGCCTTGGCACGCAGCCTGGCTAAACGGCCCAAGTTATTGCTGTTGGACGAGCCGATGGGCGCGCTGGATAAAAAACTGCGCGATCGTATGCAGCTTGAGGTGGTGGATATTCTGGAACGGGTAGGGGTCACCTGCGTCATGGTCACACATGATCAGGAGGAAGCCATGACCATGGCCGGGCGTATTGCCATCATGAACCGTGGAAAGTTCGTGCAGATTGGCGAACCGGAAGATATTTACGAGCACCCTAACAGCCGCTTTAGCGCCGAATTTATCGGCTCGGTGAATATATTCGAAGGTTTGTTGAAAGAGCGACAGGATGAGGCTCTGATTATTCAAAGCCCGGCGCTGGTCCATCCGCTGCAGGTTAACACTGATGTGTCGGTAGTGGACGGCGTGCCGGTACACGTAGCGTTGCGACCGGAAAAAATCGTCCTGTGCGAGGATGTGCCCGCCGATGGGTATAACTTCGCCACTGGCGAAGTGGTGAATATCGCCTATTTGGGCGATTTGTCGATATACCACGTACTGTTGAGCAGCGGACAGACCATCAGCGCCCAGTTGCAAAATGCGCACCGGTATCGTAAAGGCTCGCCGACCTGGGGAGATGAAGTCCGTCTCTGCTGGGATGCGGATAGCTGCATTGTCCTGACGGTATAGGCGGAGAAGCATCATGTCTGAGGTGGATGAAAAGGTGCCCTCCCTGCCGGCAAGCGGGCCAGTCGCGTCCCCTGGCTGGATCACCCGGCTGCAAATGCGCCACGGACGCAAAGCGGTTATCTTTATGCCGTATCTGTGGCTGCTGTTACTGTTTATGTTGCCGTTCCTTATCGTATTCAAAATCAGTCTGGCGGAGATGGCCAGGGCGATTCCGCCGTACACCGATCTGGTCACCTGGATGGATGGCAAGCTGGATATCTCCCTAAATCTGGCGAATTTTTCCCAGCTGCTGGACGACCCGTTGTATATCGAGGCCTATCTACAATCACTGCGGGTGGCGGCGATATCGACCTTTTGTTGTTTGCTGATTGGCTATCCCATGGCCTGGGCGGTGGCGCACAGTAAAAGTTCAACCCGCAATATCCTGCTGTTACTGGTTATCTTGCCTTCCTGGACCTCCTTCTTGATTCGGGTTTATGCCTGGATGGGCATCCTGAAAAATAATGGTGTATTGAATAATTTTTTGCTGTGGCTTGGGGTTATCGATCATCCTCTCGTGATCCTGCATACCAATCTGGCGGTATATATTGGCGTGGTTTACGCCTATCTGCCGTTTATGATCCTGCCGATTTATACCGCGCTAACCCGCCTGGATTACTCCCTGGTGGAAGCGTCGCTGGATTTAGGCGCCCGACCGTTAAAGACCTTTTTCCAGGTTATTATGCCGCTGACCAAAGGCGGAATCATCGCCGGCTCAATGCTGGTGTTTATTCCGGCGGTGGGGGAATACGTGATACCCGAACTGTTGGGGGGGCCGGATAGCATTATGATTGGTCGCATCTTATGGCAGGAATTCTTTAATAATCGTGACTGGCCGGTGGCTTCGGCGGTGGCGGTGGTGATGCTACTGCTGCTGATCGTACCGATCATGTGGTTCCACAAGCATCAAAACAAAACCATGGGGGATCGCGCGTGAATACCTTACCGGTGGTCCGTTCGCCCTGGCGTATTGCTATTCTGATCGTGGGTTTCACGTTTTTATACGCACCCATGCTGATGTTGGTGATTTATTCATTTAACAGTTCCAAATTGGTCACGGTCTGGGCCGGTTGGTCCATCCGCTGGTATGGGGTATTGCTCAATGATGACGCGATGCTGAGCGCTGTTTCACTCAGTCTGTCCCTGGCGGCCGCCACCGCCACCATGGCGGCGATCCTCGGCACCCTGGCGGCGGTGGTGATCGTGCGCTTTGGCCGTTTTCGCGGTGCGGATGGGTTTGCTTTTATGCTCACCGCGCCGCTGGTCATGCCGGATGTCATCACCGGTTTATCATTGCTGTTGCTGTTCGTGGCCTTGGGACACGCCATCGGCTGGCCGGCCGAGCGGGGTATGTTTACCATCTGGCTGGCGCACGTGACCTTCTGCATGGCCTATGTCGCGGTGGTGGTGAATTCCCGGCTGCGCGAACTCGACGAGTCAATTGAAGAGGCGGCTCTGGATCTCGGCGCCACGCCAATCAAAGTATTTTTTATTATCACTTTGCCCATGATTGCGCCGGCGATTGTCTCCGGTTGGCTGCTGGCATTTACCCTGTCCCTCGATGATTTGGTGATAGCCAGCTTTGTCGCCGGGCCTGGGGCCACCACGTTGCCGATGCTGGTCTTCTCGAGCGTCAGGATGGGGGTGAATCCGGAAATCAATGCGTTGGCCACCATCATTCTTGGCGTGGTCGGTTTGATTGGCTTGGTGGCCTGGTGGCTGATGGCCAGGGCGGAAAAACAGCGCCTGCGGGATCGCCACCGGGCGGCACGTGGCTGAACGCGCCGCTTTCTGCTAGTCTTTGCTATGGGACATAATGGCGGGAAGACTGACCATGTCGGAGATCCTCAGAAGCGCAAGCGCCGTTCGGGTGCGTATACCGCTCAACGCGCCGGTGGCGGTCATGATCGCCGGGACGGCGATTATCGCCACAAGGTGTATCGGTTTGATCATGCTGAGCAACAACCTGGGGGTAGCGGGTTTACAGAGTTTTATTGAAACCAGCAGCCGATCATGGGATTTGACGCTGCTGTTTTTGGCGAGTCTCGCCATTCTGTTTATGGAGCTGCGCTGCGGTTTTGGCGTGATGCGTGGCCAACCCTGGGCCCGCTGGTGTTATGTCGGCTGTCAGTTTGCCGGCGCCGGTTATTTATTCGTGGCCACGTGGCGCGGTTTTTACCCGGAAATGTTTGCCTTATCCGGTGATAACGCCGCCGAGATTTTTGGACAGCTGTTGCTGCATAAATCCCCCGATATGGTGGTGGCGGCCCTATTGTTTCTTCCGCCGGCCAGCCAACGGTTTTTTAACCGCGGCCGGTGATTACTCTGCCTGTCAATGGTACAATGCGCGCCCGTTCCGCTGGCGCAACCGATACATATGCATTGCGAATTATTTAGCGCAGACCGCTGTCGGTCATGCCAATGGCTTGATCGGCCCTATCATCAACAGTTGGCTGACAAACAGGCCGCCATTGAGCAGTTGCTGTTCCCGCCGGTCGGACAATGGCTCCCCCCGGTGGGCTCCGCGACGGCGGCGTTTCGCAATAAAGCCAAGATGGTGGTCGGCGGCAGCGTCGAACGTCCGATACTGGGTATTACGGCCGCGGCCGGGCAGCCGTTGGATCTGTGCGGCTGCCCGCTTTATCCCGACGGCTTTGCGCCGGTATTTTCCCAGCTAAAATCGTTTATCGGCCGCGCGGGCTTGACTCCCTATAGCGTGGCGCGCCGGCGTGGCGAATTGAAGTTTCTGCTGTTGACCGCCAGCGATTATGATGGGGGGATGATGCTGCGTTTTGTCCTGCGCTCGCAGACCAAGCTGGCACAGCTACGTGCCGCCTTGCCCTGGCTGCAGTCGCAACTGCCCTTGCTGAAAGTGATCTCGGTGAATATCCAACCGGTCCATATGGCTATTCTGGAAGGCGAAACCGAGATTATCCTGACCGAGCAAACCGCCTTGGAAGAACGGCTGAACGATGTGCCGCTGTTTATTCGGCCACGCAGTTTTTTTCAAACCAATCCCGCCATCGCCGCCCGATTATATGCCACGGCACGCCAATGGGTTGACGAACTGCGAATCGGCAGCCTATGGGATCTCTTCTGCGGAGTGGGGGGCTTTGGTCTGCATTGCGCCAATACCGATACCCGGCTGACCGGCATTGAAATCAGCCCCGAGGCTATTGCCAGCGCTCGGCAGTCGGCACAGCGGCTTGGGTTGCGCAAGGTGACGTTCGCGGCGCTGGATTCCACCCAATTTGCCCTGCAGGGTGCGGATATACCCGATCTGGTGCTGGTCAATCCGCCGCGGCGTGGAGTGGGGCGGGAACTATGCGATTACCTTAATCAAATGGCACCGCCATATATCCTGTACTCCAGTTGCCAGGGTGAAAGCCTGGCGAAGGACTTACTGGCCCTACCGGGCTACGGTATCGTTAAAGCCCAGCTGTTCGATATGTTTCCCCATACCGCCCATTACGAGACGCTGGTGCTGCTTAAACGCCTCGGGTCAGTTGCGCCGTTCGAAACGCAGCGCACGGTACTCCACCAGCCGCATCAGCAGGGTTAACGCGCCGTTGACGCAAAGATAAATCACTCCGGCGGCGCCGAATACCATCACATCATAGGTGCGACCGTAAACCAGCTGCCCGTGGCCCATAATATCCATCAAGGTGATGGTATAGGCCAGCGAAGTGCTCTTAAACACCAATACCACTTCATTTGAATAGGATGACAAGGCGCGTTTAATCGCAAACGGCATCAATATGCGCAACGATTGCATCCGCGACATTCCCAGGGCGGAACAGGCCTGCCATTGTCCGGCGGGAATGGCCCGCATGGCGCCGGTAAACAGTTGCGTGCTGTAGGCGGCGCTGTTTAGCGCCAATGCCACCATGGCGCACAGCCAGGGCTGGGAGACCAGTTGCCACAGCCAGGGCACGGCGCGCAGCGCGGCAAATTGTCCCGGCCCGTAGTAAATCAAAAAAATCTGTACCAGCAGCGGCGTGCCGGTGAATAGCGTGATATAGATTTTAATGACCGGCGTCAGAACGGGGGTCTTTAGGCTGATAACCAGCGTAAACAGCAGCGCCAGCAGCAACGCGATAATAATGGCGCACAGCGTCAGCGTCAGGCTGGTGGGCAGTCCTTTGATTAACTCGGGCAGATAAGCCAGCATCAGGAGGCCCTCGTTTCAAAACGCGTCGAGCGCCGCTCAAATGCGCGCAGTACGATTTGGCTGAACAGCGTAATCACCAGGTAGACCGCTGCGGCGATTAAATACCAGGTAAAGGGTTGCTGCGTGAAGCTGACGATACTTTTGGTCTGCAACATCAAATCGTTCACGCTAATCAATGAGACCAGCGCGGTGTCTTTTAACAGGACCAGCCATTGGTTGCCTAAGCCAGGCAGCGCATGGCGCCACATTTGGGGCATTACCAGGCGAAAGAAGATCGCGCTTTTTTTCAGGCCCAGGGCCTGGCCCGATTCCCATTGCCCCTGCGGGATGGCTTTTAGCGCGCCGCGCAGCGTCTGCGAGGCGTAGGCGGCGTAAAGCAGCGCCAACGCAATCACCCCACAAAAAAATGGACTGAGATTGATATTATCCGTCGGCAAGCGCACCGGGATCCGCACCAGATAGAGATCGAGGGTGAAACCGTCCGCCAGCGAGACCAGCAGTTGCGAAGCGCCGAAGTAGATAAACAGCACCACCAGTATCTCGGGGAGGCCACGCAGCAGGGTGACTACGCCGGTGCCCAATAATCCTAGCCAACGCCAGCGGGCGGACTCCCACGCGGCAAAGCACATCGCCAGCAACAGGCCGGCCATCAGGGCGCATAACGCCAGCCCGACGGTGGTGCCGGCGGCGCTGGCTATGGGTTGTAGTTCATTCATGGAGGCGGATTATTGCTTGAACCATTTTTGATAAATCGTCTGGTAGGTGCCGTCTTTACGCACGCTATCCAGCGCGGTGTTAAACTTTTCCACCAGCGCGGTGTTATTAAGACGCATGGCAATACCCAGACCGGTGCCGAAATAGGCTTTGTCGGTTATTTTGGTGCCGACTGTCGCCAGATCGGCGTCTTTCTTGAGCCATTCATTGACCACGGCGGTATCACCGAACACGGCGTCAAGCCGTCCATTTTTCAAATCCAGAATGGCATTCTGATAACTGTCGTAGGGTACCGCGGTGATTTCAGGATGCTTGTCCAGCAAAAATTTTTGATGGGTTGAGCCGTTTTGCATGCCGACGCGCTTGCTTTTTAACGAGGCAATATCGGTAAATTTGCCTTTTTGCGCGACAAAAATCGCCGAGTTTTCGTAATAAGGCTGGCTGAAAGACACCTGCTGCAGCCGTTCAGGGGTGATATCCATACCGGAAATCACCGCATCGAAACGGCGGAACTTCAGACTGGGTATCAGGCTATCAAAGGCCTGGTTGGTAAAAGTACACTGTGCCTGCATCTGTTTACACAGGGCGTTGGCCAAATCAATATCAAACCCCTGGATTTTATTATTGGCATCGACAAATTCGAAGGGGGCGTAGGACGCTTCGGTGGCGAAACGAATAGTGTCGGCGGCGCCGGCCGAAGCCGTTATACCTGCCAGAATGGCGGCAACTATCATTTTTTTCATTATTTTTTCCAAAATAT
>JAATGH010000405.1 GCA_015654745.1 Enterobacterales bacterium | reverse complement strand
CCGCGCTCCAGCGTCAGGGCGTCGGGAATCGGTTTACCGGTCAGTTCGCTGATGGTCATTAACAATTGGTCGGTAGCATCCAGACCCATAGGCACACTGACCGGCGTGGCCGGCTGCTGCCAGTTTTCCTGCACCATTTTTTTGGTTTTCAGCAGATGCCACGGCTGCAGCAATAGCGTGTCGATAGCGTTAGGCGCATCGCGCATTTCATCTTGCGTGGTGCCGCCGGCGTACATGCGATACTCCCCATCCGCCGGGGTATCCAGCACTTCCGAGGGATCGGATAGCAGGCTGTACCCGACGCCCATTTGATCCATCATGCGTTTGAGCACCCGGTAATTGCCCAGATAGGTTTCGAAGCCGGTGACCAGGTTAATCTTGCCGTTACGCCCCGGCTGGTAGTCACGCGCGTCGGTTTTATCGGTATATTCGCGGGCAAAGCCTTCGAACATATTGTCCCAGCCGGTAATGTGGCTACCGATAAAGCTCGGCGTATGGGCGTAGGGCACCGGTATCGACGCATCGATAAAACCGTCTTTTTTAGCATTGGCGATAAAGGCGCTCAGGTCGTCCCCAATGACTTCGGCCATACAGGTGGTGGAAACCGAAACGGCCTCCGGCTTATACAGCGCATGGGCATTTTCCAGGCCGGCATTCAAATTATTATTGCCGCCGAACACCGCCGCGTCTTCGGTCATGGAGTCGGATACACAGGCCACCGGCTCTTTGAAATGACGATTAAAATAGGTGCGAAAGTACGCCACGCAGCCCTGGGAGCCGTGGACATAAGGCAATGTTTTGGCAAAACCCAACGAGCACAGGACTGCGCCGAGCGGCTGGCAGGCCTTGGCGGGATCGATGGTCAGCGCCTCGCGCTTGAAGTTAAGATCCTGATACTCCTGGGTGGTGGTCCAGGCAAAGACTTCTTTGACCCGCGCTTCCCCATGGGCTTCTTCCAGTTCACGTTTGCTGGTGAACAGCACCTGGTATTCCGCCTGTTCAAACAGCGGATAACAGGCCTTGGTTTTCTCTACGTTCTGACTCATGATTCTCTCCTCCCGCGCCACAAATCTGTGAACTGACGGGTATAGGCATTCAGACAAACATTCTCAGGCGGTTTTCAGCCACGGGGCCGTCAACTGACTCCAGCTTGGGTTGTTCAAGGTCATATCCATATCCCTGGCGAATACGGCAAAACCGTCATAACCATGGTAAGGGCCGGAGTAATCCCATGAGTGCATCTGCCGGAATGGGAAACCCATTTTTTGGAAAATATATTTTTCTTTAATACCCGAGCCGACCAAATCAGGCTTAAGGGCCTTAATGATCTCTTCCAGCTCAAAACTACTGGCATCATCAAACAGCAAGGTATCTTTTTTCAGATCCGGCAAAGAGCGATCGTAGTCATCGTTATGGGCAAATTCATAACCGCTGCCGATGATCTCCATACCCAGATCTTCATAGGCGCCAATAACATGACGGGGGCGCAGACCGCCGAGATACAGCAGCACGCGTTTACCGGTCAAGCGTGGTTTGTATTTGGCGATGACCGCATCGGTCTGGGCTTGATATTTGGCAATAATCGCCTCGGTATTCGCCTGAATGGTCTCGTCGAACAGCGCGGCGATTTTCCGTAGCGATTCAGCAATCTTGGTGGGGCCAAAGAAATTGTATTCCAGCCAGGGAATGCCATATTTCTCTTCCATATGACGGGAAATATAGTTCATCGAGCGGTAGCAATGCACCAGGTTCAATTTCACCTTCGGCGTATTTTCCATTTCCACCAGGGTACCGTCGCCAGACCACTGGGCCACCACGCGCAGGCCGATCTCCTCGAGCAGAATGCGCGAAGCCCAGGCATCGCCGCCGATGTTGTAATCGCCGATAATCGCCACGTCATAAGGCGTAGTCTCGAATTCCTTACCGTCGCGATTGGATAATATCCAGTCGCGCACCACGTCATTGGCAATATGGTGACCTAAGGATTGAGACACCCCGCGAAAACCCTCGCAACGTACCGGCACTACCGGTTTATTCAGCAATTTCTGGGTTTCACGCGCCACCGCTTCGATATCATCACCGATCAGCCCTACCGGACATTCGGACTGGATGGTAATCCCCTTGGTCAAAGGAAATAATGTTTCCAACTCCTCGATCAGTTTGGTCAGCTTTTTATCGCCGCCGAAGACGATGTCCTTTTCCTGGAAATCCGAGGTAAAGTTAAGCGTGCCGAAGGCGTTAACGCCGCTGTAGCCGGTATAGTAGTTACGGCGACCGGCGCGGGAGTATTGACCGCAGCCAATCGGCCCGTGGGAAATATGGGCCATATCTTTAATCGGCCCGAACACCACCCCTTTGGAACCGGCGTAGGCGCAGCCGCGCACCGTCATCACGCCGGGCTGGGATTTACGGTTGGAGGTAATACATTTGCCAACGCTTTCCATTTCCGGATCGCTTAACATGTAATGCTTGGCACGTTCTTTTCGGGCTTTTTCAGGAAAAACTTCCAATACTTCCTGAATCAGCGCCAGCGTTTGTTCGCCGGTCATATCGGTCATGGCGATGTCCTTACAATAATAGATGAGGGAGCTACCTAAGCCAGCAAGCGCCGGCTCAGGGAACCAACAACACAACGGGTCAGGCCAGATTCGCTTCTTCCGCCGCGGTCTTGCCGATAATGGTTTCGTCTTCCACGTCCAGGATGCCGAACTCCATCAGTAACGCTTCCAGCTCATCCATGGTGACCGGAGTGGGAACGATCATCTTTTTGTTGTCGACGATCTTGAGCGCCAACGTACGGTATTCGTTGGCCTGATCGCAGGTAGGATCATATTCAATCACCGTCATGCGCCGAATTTCCGCGCGCTGTACGATGTTATGCCGCGGCACGAAGTGGATCATTTGCGTGCCCAGTTTTTCCGCCAGGGCAATAATCAGTTCATCCTCACGGTCGGTTTGGCGCGAGTTGCAGATCAGGCCACCTAGCCGCACTTTGCCGGACTTGGCGTATTTAACAATGCCCTTGCAGATGTTATTGGCGGCATACATGGCCATCATTTCGCCCGAACAGACGATATAGATTTCCTGCGCCTTATTTTCGCGGATTGGCATGGCGAACCCGCCGCAAACCACGTCGCCAAGCACGTCATAGAATACGAAGTCCAGGTCATCTTCATACGCGCCCTCTTCCTCCAGGAAGTTAATGGCGGTGATAACGCCGCGTACCGCGCAGCCCACACCCGGCTCAGGGCCGCCTGATTCCGCGCAGCGGATACCCGCATAGCCGATCTGAAGCACATCTTCCAGCTCCAGATCTTATACCGAGCCGACTTCCGCGGCCAGTTACATAATGTTATTTTGCGCTTTT
>JAATGH010000039.1 GCA_015654745.1 Enterobacterales bacterium | reverse complement strand
TGCCGGTGATCGCCTCCGGCCATATCAGCGATGAACCTGATAAACAACAGGAAGAACTGCTGGCAATGGCCCATACGGGCATTGACGCCCTGGTGCTGGTCACCAATCATCTCGACCCGCGCGGTGAAGGCAGCGCCGCATTTTATCAACAGCTTGATCAACTGCTGGCGGTATTGCCTCGGGAGCTGCCCCTGGGACTCTATGAGTGCCCGGCCCCCTACCGTCGCCTGCTTAGCGATGAAGAATTACAGTATTGTGCCGATTCCGGCCGGTTCGTGGTACTCAAGGATGTCAGTTGCGATTTGGCGACCGTTGCCCGTCGCGTGAAGCTGGTGGCCGGCAGTCCGCTTTCAATCGTGAACGCCAACGCCGCGATTGCCTACCCGGCCATGCTGGCCGGGGCCAAAGGCTTTAGCGGGGTGTTTACCAATTTTCACCCGGAATTGTACTCATGGTTGTACCACCAGGGTCAGCATAATCCCGAGCTAGCCGCTGAATTAGCGGTATTCCTGTCGCTGGCGGCGGTCACTGAAACTATCGGTTACCCGAAAAATGCCAAAATATATCATCAGCGCCTGGGGACTTTTGACAATGAATATTGCCGGGTGAATAAAGATGACGTATTGGAAAAATTTTGGGGACTGAGCGTTATTCTCGATCAAATACGTACCGGCACCGACTTTTATCAGAAAAAAATTAAGGCTTAGTTTATTACATTATCGCTATCCAAGAGATCTCACGCCTCAGGCTGGCGGCAAACCCGCAAACCCGGTCGCTTATTCAAGTAAGCGATCGGCGTTTGATTATTGTCAATACATTGGTGGTTTGCAAGATGGCGGACATCATTTCGGCTATTTGTCACCAGGAGTACTGGGTAACGCCGGTTAATAACTTTACGCTATTCACGCACGAGACTTTATTATGAAAGATACGCTCTCTGTACCTACACCCGCTGAGACGCAAACCAAAGTCACCCCCTTTAGCCGTCTGCGCTGGGGATTTATTACCTTGCTCCTTATCGCGGCAATCGTTAATTACCTCGATCGCGCTAACCTGAGCGTCGCCAATACGACCATTGCCAAAGAGTTTGGGTTTTCCTCCACGGAAATGGGGATGTTGCTTTCGGCTTTTTTATGGCCCTATGCCTTGGCTAACCTACCGGCAGGCTGGCTGGTTGATAAATTTGGCCCAAAGAAAATGTTTGCCGGCGCGCTCGGCTTCTGGTCGACATTTACCGCGCTGACCGCGTTGGTCAATAGCTACAGTTTTTTCTATGGGCTACGGATGCTGATGGGAATTAGCGAATCGCCATTTTTTACCGCGGGCATTAAAATCACCCATCGCTGGTTTGCCGAACGGGAACGCGGGCTGCCGACCTCGATTATCAATACCGGCTCGCAAATTGCCAACGCCATTGCGCCGCCGATCCTGACCGCGCTCATGCTGACCATCGGCTGGCGCGGGATGTTTATTGTGATCGGGGTGGCGGGAATACCGTTGATGTTAGCCTGGATAAAATTCTACCGCGACCCCCTCGCGCGGGAAGAAGCCATGATTCATGGCCGGGCCGGCGCAACGCTGCCGCGCGATGGTACCGAACCGAAAGCCAAGTGGGGCAGCTTATTTAATAACAAAACCACCTGGTTTATGATTCTTGGCAACTTTTCCATTATGTTTACCATCTGGGTCTACCTGACCTGGCTACCCAGTTATCTGGAGAAATCGCTGGGCTTTAGTCTGAAACAAACCGGCTGGATCGCGGCAATTCCCTTTTTTGCCGGCATCTTGGGCGTACTGTGCGGCGGCGCGATTTCCGATAAGTTTATCCGCAGCGGCATCAATACCGTGACCGCGCGTAAAATACCCATCGTTTGCGGCGCGGCGCTGGCGGCGTGTTTTGTCGCGCCAATTCCGTTTGTGCACAGTACGCCAATAGCGGTTTTACTGTTGACCTTGGGGTATTTTGCATCACAAATGCCCTCGGGAGTGATTTGGACGCTGGCAACCGATATCGCGCCGAAAGGCCAGGTGGCCTCGCTGGGCGCCATCCAGAATTTTGGCGGTTTTCTAGGCGCGGCCCTGGCGCCGATAATGACCGGCATCATCTTGGACAAGACCGGCGAATTTACTAATGTGTTCCTGCTTGGGGCGGGGCTGCTGGTGATCGGCGCCTTAAGCTACGGCCTGTTTGTCAAACAACCGGTGACGAAAGCCTGAGGATGCCGTTTCAAGATCACCCGCTCTCGAGCATGCCGGGAGCGGGTAGACCAGAATATTATTTAACCAGCGATGTCTCCACATCGGCGGGAAATGCCTGCCGCCAGGCCTCAAAACCGCCATCGATACTGTAGGTGGCGATAAATCCCTGCTGTAGCAGATACTGCGCCGCCCCCTTGCTGCTATTGCCGTGATAACACATCACCATGACGGGTTGCGTTAAGTCGCTTTGCTCCATAAACGCCGCGAGAGTGTCGTTAGTTAAATGCAAGACGCCGGGGGGATGTCCGGCGGCATAACTTTGCGGATCGCGAATATCCACTAACACCGCATCTCCGACCTGCCAACGCCGATGTGCCTGCTCGACGCTTATCACTTCAAAGTTTTCCATCGTGGATAGCCACCATGACCGCCGCGGCGGTTGTTTACCTTATTTATACATATTTTAAACATAAATTGTTATCCACGTCACGCATAGACGTTTTTTTCGTCACCATCCTTGGCGTCGATGTCGATTTTCGTTTACAATCATGAGCGAAAACGAAAATAAAAGAACTGTAACGAACATTCGGAGGTAGGTAACGTGGAAACCAAAGATTTGATTGTCATCGGTGGTGGCATCAATGGTGCCGGCATCGCGGCGGACGCGGCCGGGCGCGGGTTATCCGTGCTGCTGCTCGAGGCGGAGGATCTGGCCTGCGCAACCTCTTCCGCCAGTTCAAAACTGATTCACGGCGGTTTGCGCTATCTCGAGCACTATGAGTTTCGTTTGGTCAGCGAAGCGCTGGCGGAACGGGAAGTGCTATTAAAAATGGCCCCGCATATCGCGTTTCCCATGCGCTTTCGCCTCCCGCACCAGCCCCATTTACGTCCGGCGTGGATGATACGCATTGGCCTGTTTATGTATGATCATCTCGGCAAGCGTACCAGCCTGCCGGCGAGCAAGGGTTTGCGTTTTGGCGCGGACTCCACGCTTAAGCCGTCTATCGTGCGCGGTTTTGAATACTCGGATTGTTGGGTAGATGACGCCCGGCTAGTGGTGCTCAACGCACAGGAAGTGCTGGCCAAGGGGGGCGAGGTCCGCACCCGGACCAAGGTTACGCGCGCCTGGCGTGAGAACGGCCTGTGGATCGTTGAAGCCCAGGATGCGGTCACCGGCAAAACGCTGACCTGGCAAGCACGGGGGTTGGCGAACGCCACCGGCCCCTGGGTTAAACAGTTTATCGATGACGGCCTGAAACTCCCCTCCCAATATGGCATCCGATTAATCAAGGGCAGTCATATTGTCGTACCGCGGGTGCATAGTGGTCAGTATGCTTATATCCTGCAGAATGAAGATCACCGCATCGTGTTTGTCATCCCCTGGCTGGATGAATTTTCCATCATCGGCACCACCGATGTGGAATATCACGGCGACCCTAAAGCGGTGCAGATCGATGAGCAGGAAACCGACTATTTACTGAACGTCTATAACGATCACTTTAAAAAACCGCTGAGCCGCGCCGATATCGTCTGGTCATATTCCGGCGTACGGCCGCTGTGCGATGATGAATCGGACTCGCCGCAGGCGGTGACCCGCGACTACACGCTCTCCGTCACCGACGATCATGGCAAAGCGCCGCTGCTGTCGGTATTCGGCGGCAAGCTGACCACCTATCGCAAACTGGCCGAGCATGCGCTGGACAAACTGCATAAATACTATCCCACCGCCAAGGGTGCCTGGACCAAGGGCGCGGTATTGCCGGGAGGGGATTTTGCCGGCGACCGCGACGATTACGCCGCGCAGCTGCGGCGCAAATACGCGTTCTTGCCGGAGAGCCTGGCACGACGCTTTAGCCGCACTTACGGTAGCCACAGCGAGTTGATAGTTAAGGGCGCCACCAGTCTGGCGGATCTCGGCGAGGATTTTGGCCACGATCTTTATGCCGCCGAACTGCGGTACCTGGTGGATAAAGAGTGGGTGGTGTCATTGGACGATGCTATCTGGCGTCGCACCAAACTGGGCATGTGGCTGGATGATACGCAAAAACAGCGGGTTAGCGAGTGGTTGGCGCAACACGCCCAGGCCGATCGTTCCCTCTCGCTGGCGTCTTGACATCCGCCGTTCTCGAACGGTAAATAAAAATAGCGATTATTGCGGACTCATCAGGCTTTAGGTCAGCCGGCTCGGCAGAGCGCTTAACTATCGAGCGCTCAATGCCGCTGGCCATCGATGGGTGGGCAACTATCGACAATAACCCTGCGTTTTTTCATGAACCGGCTGACCATAAAATCTTGATGAAAAGCCCTGAGGGACTTTTCATACATAAGCATCTGCAAAACGTTAATTACCACATCAAATCATCGGGCACTTTAAAATCGGCATACGGATCTTCTTCATCTTCTTCTTCCTGTCTAAGCGCACTATTTAATACAATCCTGTTCGCATCTCGCTGCGCAATTTTATCGGCTACGCTTGCGGGGATAATAGCGTATTCACTCACACCACTGTTATCAACAATCAAACGAGCAATGGCGAGACGACCACTAATCAGCTGAGCCTGAGTAGTCTTATCTACAACTATTTTTTTAATTAAATTATTATCTGTGAAGTTAAAACCAAT
>JAATGH010000030.1 GCA_015654745.1 Enterobacterales bacterium | reverse complement strand
TGCTCGGCATCCTGCTGGCCCGTACCGTGGCCGGCGCGCTGGCTACGCTGGGAGGATGGCGTACCGTATATTGGTTTGCCAGCGCCCTGATGATTATCATGGCGCTCATCCTCTGGCTGGCGCTACCGCGCTACAAGCAGTATTCCGATTTAAACTACCCGCAATTGCTGATCTCGATTTTCCGCATCTATATCGGCACGCCGATGTTGCGCACCCGCGCCTTGATTGGCTGCGTATCCTTTGCCAGCTTTAGTAATCTCTGGACGTCCATGGCGTTTTTACTGGCGGCGGGGCCTTTCCATTTTTCCGAAGCCAAAATCGGCCTGTTCGGCCTGGTCGGGGCGGCAGGCGCGTTGGCCGCATCGCGAGCCGGGCAATTGGCCGACCGGGGCAAAGCCAAAATCACCACCCGTTACGGTCTGCTGTTGCTGCTGGTGTCATGGGCCTTTATTTGGTATGGCCAGTATCAGATCATTGCCTTGATTATCGGCATTGTTCTGCTTGATCTGGCGGTGCAAGGAGTACATATCACCAACCAGAGCGTCATTTATCGTCGGATGCCGCAGGCACGCAACCGACTTACGTCAGGTTATATGACCAGTTATTTTATCGGCGGCGCATTGGGGTCGTTGATTTCCGCTTCGGCTTTCGCCACGGCAGGGTGGACCGGCGTATGTGTGGCGGGCGGAATATTGGGTCTGCTTAACCTGCTGGTGTGGTGGCGCGGTCAACATTATGAAGACAATGGCGTGACCGCCTGACGTCACGTTGATACGGCAAGGAGATAAGTCACATGGAAAGTAGGCGCGCCGTTACGGCGCTTCGGCCAGATCGGAGTCCCGCCTCCTTTCGCGAAGGGGTATACGATAGTTTACCCATCGTCATCGGCTATCTGCCGGTGGCCTTCGCCTTTGGTCTCAACGCGGTCAAACTGGGCTTCACTCCCCTGGAAAGCCTGTTTATTTCCTGCATTATCTACGCAGGCGCAAGTCAGTTCGTGATTACGACCTTGCTCAGCGCCGGTATTTCGCTGTGGGTCGCCGCGCTAACCGTAATGGCCATGGATATGCGTCATCTGCTGTATGGCCCAACCCTGCGTCATCGTATCATCGGTAAATTATCCCCGGGTAAAACCGCGATCTGGGCCTTTGGACTGACGGATGAAGTCTTTTCGGCGGCGATAGCCAAATTGACCAAGGATAATCGACGCTGGTCAGAAAATTGGATGATCGGCATTGCGACATGCTCCTGGATTTCGTGGGTCATTGGCACCGCGGTGGGTGCCTTGTGCGGCAACGGCCCGTTGGCCGGCTACCCGGCGGTGGAAGCCGCGCTGTCGTTTATGTTGCCGGCGCTGTTTCTGAGTTTCCTGCTGGCGGCTTTTCAGCGTCGCCAGAGCCTGATATTGGCGTCGGCCCTGGCGGGATCCTTGGCCGGGCTGCTGCTGATGTCGATCCCAATGGCCATTCTGGCGGGGATCGGTGGGGGATGTCTGGGGGCACTGATACGCCTGCGAACGGGCCGCCAGGATGATACGGACCAGGAACGCCGATGAATATCAATGTTATCGTGATTGGGTTAGTGGTAGGCGCCGCGAATTACCTCTTTCGCTACTTTCCGCTGCGTTTTAGCCGGGCGTCCAGGCAAAAAACCGTCAACGGTAGCTGGACCGCCAGGATACTGGATGGGATAGGCATTGCATCAATCTGTTCGCTACTGGTGGTATCCAGCGTTCCGAGCGTCATGCGCGAGCATGATAAGCTGCTGCCCACGCTGGCGGGCTTCGCGGTATTGGCTCTCTGTTTTTACCACTCCCGCAGTATCGTCCTTTCTACGCTAGCCGGGGCCCTGAGTTTTGGTTTGGTATATAAATTTTTCATCACTATAATATTTACTTAAGTGATTACGTTAGTTATTATATCGACAGAAACTAATGAGGCCAAAACTAAATGGACAGTTCCTTTACTCCCATTGAACACATGTTATCGTTACGTGCCGAACGTCGACCAGACTTTCCTTTCCAGGAAATCCTACTGACCCGTCTTTGTATGCATATGCAGGGGAAGCTGCTGGAAAACCGCAACCGCATGCTAAAGGCGCAGGGCATTAACGAAACGCTATTTATGGCGCTGGTTACCCTGGAATCGCAGGAAAACCACAGTATCCAGCCCTCGGAGCTAAGCTCCGCGCTAGGGTCGTCGCGCACCAACGCCACGCGCATCGCCGATGAGCTGGAAAAGCGCGGCTGGATTGAGCGTAAAGAGAGTGAAAACGATCGTCGTTGCCTGCATTTAAAGCTTACCGCGGCGGGAGAAACCTTTCTCAACAATCTACTGCCACCTCAGCATCAATGCCTGGTTTCCCTCTGGTCGACCCTTGACCACAGCGAACAAAAGCAGTTGGAAACCCTAACCCGCAAACTACTGAATAAACTTGACGAACTGATCGTCGAAGAAGAGACGCTATAAACCTAAAAACGCCGCCATTGCCCCAAGGCAGCGGCGGCGTTTTATCCACCTAGGCGTTCTGGTTATTTTGCCGCCACCATTCCGCTAATAAAATACCGGTGGCCACGGAAACATTCAGGCTTTCCACCCGGCCAGTGCCGCCGATGGAAACCGCCATATCCGTTTGCGCCACAATCTCCGGCGACAGCCCGCTGCGTTCCTCGCCCAGCACCAACACCATCTTTTGCGGTATTTTTGCCTGGGACAGCGGCACGCCGTTATGGCTGGAGGTGGTGACAATGGTATAACCCGCCTGACGGAAAAGAGCCAAATCGTTAATCAAATCATCCGTGTGGATAGAGCTGATATGCTCCGCGCCGCCTTCGGCGGTGCGCACCGCGGCGCCGGACTCCAACGCGGCGCTATCGCTGGTCATTACCCCGCGCACGCCAAAATGTGCACAGCTGCGTAGGATCGCGCCTAGGTTATGCGGATTGGAGACATCCTCCAGCGCCAATACGCAGTCCTTTGCGCCGGTCTGTTGCAAATACTGCGCGGCATCCAGGCCAATGCGTTTTTTAATCAGGAAACACACGCCGCCGTGATGTTCGGTGCCGGAAGCCAAGGCCAGCTCCTCTTCTTCCACTACGTGATACGCCTTGCGGTTGGCGGCCATCCAGCGCAGCGCGTCGCGGAAACGCGGGGTGACGGATTGCACGAACCACGCGCGCACGATGGAATCGGGGCGGCTTTTAAAGAGTGCCTGGCACGCATTCTCACCGTAAACTCGCGTTTCCTCCGCCCGCTGACGGCGCAACTGATCGGGATCGATTAAGCTTTTGCCGCTGATCCCGCCATGATCCGCGACTTCCGGACGCTCGTCGTTTTGGTACAGGGTCTTCCAGGGGGAGTCTGGCGAGGTGGAGGGTCTATCCCTGCGAGGCGCCGGCCGCCCCGTGCGATCGTCTGGTTTATCATTGCGCGGCCGCCCTTCGCCCCGGCGTGGAGCATCGCCACGTGGCGCTTCGCTACGCCGATTGCGGCCATCACGGCCGGTTGCGGACGGGCTGGCCGGACGACGGGGTTTTTCATCCTCGTCTTTACGCACATACATGATACGGACCTTGCCGTTTTTACCTTTTAACGAATCGCTCATTTGTCTCTCCACCCAAGTGCTGGGCGCGAAGATTACCTGATCTGGCCCTTTTTAGCTACCGGGTTGGGGTAAAAGCCACCAACTATCGAAGCCATCGGATAAACCATTTTGCCACACGTGAATTCTTTAACCATACTTTAGAACATTATTTTGGAAAAGCGTGGTTCTGATTGCCCCGGCGCCAAGGGTCCGTTTACCCACCTGATGAGGCTATTATATGAATACGGTATGTGCATCCTGTTTGACCACCAATCGCCTGCCGGAAAGCCAGGTTAATGACGGTGCAAAATGTGGACGCTGCGGCGCTCCCCTACTCGACGGTCACGTCGTTCATGCCACCACGGAAACACTGGATAAATTGTTACAGGATGATTTGCCGGTGGTGGTGGATTTCTGGGCGCCATGGTGCGGTCCTTGCGTGGGTTTCACGCCGGTGTTCGAAGCGGTTTCCGCGGAACGACAGGGTACGGTGCGGTTCTTAAAAGTGAATACCGAGGCGGAGCCACAGCTCAGCACCCGCTTCGGTATCCGCAGCATCCCCACCATTATGGTTTTCAAGCAAGGCAAAATGGTGGACTCGCTGCACGGCGCCATGCCAAAGGGCCCGTTTGAACAGTGGTTGGACGAAGGGCTGTCCATTCCCAGCGCCTCCTGACCAGTTAGCTCTATGCCGTTGACCGTAAACGGATTTGTCGGTCAATGGCACAGCGCGCAATCAGCATTGATCCGTTAACGCCATCCGTTGCCAGGCCCGTTTTACCGCCATGGGGTCTTATCTCGAAAAAAATCTGTCCTGATTCCGCGCCCGCTCACGTAAACTCTCTCTTTTTCATTGAGCCTGCCATGAAACACAATGCCGTGTTAGCGTTACGCCAATATCGCCTCGACCGGGCTACCCGGCCATATCGAGCCCGCGGTTGCCGGGTTCTCCGCTGCGAGCGTTGTCTGCTTCCGTTGACGCTTTGCCTGTGTGACCACATTGTTCCAAGTCAGGCACTCTGCCGTTTCTGTCTGATCATGTTCGACTCTGAACCGTTGAAGCCCAGCAATACCGGCCGCCTGATTGCCGACATTCTGCCGGATACCCAGGCTTTTCTTTGGTCGCGCACCGAGGTCGATCCGGCCCTGCTGGCCGCGATTGCCGATCCCGGACGCCAACCCTACGTGGTATTCCCGGCGCCCAATGCCGGCACCGGCCGGCGGGTGATCAATAAAATCGATGACCACGGCAAGCCGCCGCTGTTTATCTTATTGGACGGCACCTGGCCTGAGGCCGGTAAAATGTTTCGCAAAAGTCCCTATTTGGCGGGGCTCCCCGTGTTGTCCCTCGACTTGGAAACCGTCTCCGCTTACCGCCTGAGGGAGTCGCATGGCGAGGGCCACCACTGCACCGCCGAGGTGGCGGCCACACTGTTGCACCGAGCCGGTGACCACGCGGCGGCCCGCGGTTTGGGCGCTCTGTTCTTGCTGTTTCGCAGCCGCTATCTGGCCGGTAAATCACATCACAACAGCGTGCAAATATCTTCCGCCGTCACAACACCTCCGGCCTAAAGCGCTTACACTTATAGCCATCATCTTTCAAGCTGCGGTAAAGCCAACGCGCCTGCACGTGAAGTATGCCGGGTATGGCTGGAGGGGAGACCACCGATGAGTCAACGAGGTTTGGAAGCATTGCTCAGGCCGAAATCCATTGCCGTGCTCGGGGCGTCAAACCTGCCGGGCCGGGCCGGCTATCTGATGATGCGTAATTTGCTCGATGGCGGGTTCAGCGGCCCCATTCTGCCGGTGACACCGCGTTACCCCGCCGTATGCGGGGTGCTCTGTTATCCCGACGTCGCCAGCCTGCCGCTGACGCCGGATCTGGCCATCGTTTGTACCCGCGCCAGCCGCAACCTGCAATTGCTGGGCGAACTGGGCCGTCACGGCTGCAAAACCGCTATTATTCTTTCCGCGCCGCCGGCCCACTTTGCCGAATTGAAAGCCTGCGCCCAACGTTACGGTATGCGATTGCTCGGTCCGAACAGCCTCGGTGTACTGGCGCCCTGGCAAGGCCTTAACGCCAGTTTTTCACCCGTGCCGATCCATAAAGGCAAACTGGCTTTTATTTCCCAATCCGCCGCGGTCTCCAATACGGTACTGGATTGGGCTCAGCAGCGCGCCATCGGGTTTTCCTATTTTATTGCCTTGGGCGATAGCGTTGATATTGACGTGGATGATGTGCTGGATTTTCTGGCGCGGGACAGTAAAACCAGCGCCATACTGCTACATCTTGAGCATCTGAGCGACGCCAGGCGGTTTCTTTCCGCCGCACGCGGCGCGGCGCGCAATAAGCCTATTTTGGTGATCAAAAGTGGGCGCACTGCCCAAGCGCAGCGCCTGCTTAACTATCCGCAGGGGCGCGACGCCGCCTACGACGCCGCCATCCAACGGGCTGGCCTGCTGCGTGTGCGCGATACCCACGAACTATTTTCCGCCGTGGAAACCTTAAGCCATATGCGCCCGCTACGGGGTGAGCGGCTGATGATCGTCAGCAACGGCCTGGCCCCCGCCGCGTTGGCGCTCGACGAACTGCTCAGCCGGCATGGTAAGCTGGCAACGCTCATCCCAGCCACGTGTGTGGCACTGCAGGCGGTATTACCCGATCCGCTGCTGGCATCCAACCCCCTGAATTTAGGCGACGACGCTACGCCGGCCCGTTATCATTCCGCATTGTCGATACTGCTCGACAGCCACGATTACGATGCCTTGCTGATTATCCATGCGCCTAGCGCCGCGGCGCCCAGCAGTGAAACCGCGCAGCGGGTTATCGACCTGGCCAAGGCCCATCCCCGCGGCCGGCAGGTGACGCTGTTAACCAACTGGAGCGGAGAGTTCTCCTCTCGGGAGGCGCGGAGCTTGTTTACCGAAGCGGCGCTGCCGACCTACCGCACCCCGGAGGGCGTAGTGACCGCCTTTATGCATATGGCGGAGTATCGCCGTAACCAAAAACAGTTGATGGAGACACCCGCGCAGCCCACCGACATTACGGCGAATACCGCCCATGCGCATCAGGTGATTCGCCAAAGCTTGGATCAAGGCATTACCCGATTGGCGACCCATGAAGTCCGGTCAATTGTCGAAGCCTATGGCATGTCTACGTTGCCGACCTGGATCGCCGGCGACGGGGCCGAAGCGGTTGATATCGCCAACCGTATCGGCTACCCGGTGGCGCTGAAGCTACGCTCGCCCGATATCCCGCATAAATCGGATGTCCAGGGAGTAATGTTATCGTTACGTAACGCACAGGAAGTTGAACAGGCCGCCAACGCCATGATCGACAGGGTGGCGCATGGGTATCCTCAGGCGCGCATTGAAGGCATGCTGGTGCAAAGCATGGCCAACCGGGCCGGAACCCAGGAATTGCGGATTGTGGTGGAACAGGATCCGGTATTCGGCCCATTGATACTGCTGGGCGAAAGCGAGTCGGACTGGCGCCAGGCTGGACAAATGGCCGTGGCCCTGCCGCCGTTGAATATGGCCTTTGCGCAAAACATGGTACACCAGGGCTTGAAAAAAGGCGCGATTCGCAATCATCGGCCGCTTTATCCGCTGGATATCATCGCGTTAAGCCGCCTGATGGTCCAGGTATCGAACCTGTTATTGGATTGTCCGGAAATTACTCATCTGGATATCCATCCGCTGCTGGCGTGCGGCAGTGAAATGACGCTGCTGGATATCAATCTGGAATTGGCTGAATGCCATGGCGATCCGGAAGCGCGTCTGGCGATTCGGCCCTATCCCCAAAAACTCGAAACGCAGGTCACGCTGAAAAACGGCGAGCAATGTCTGTTTCGCCCTATCCTGCCGGAGGATGAACCGCTACTTAAAGCCTTTATCGGGGCCGTGACCGTCGAGGATCTTTATTTCAGATATTTCAGTGAGATCAGTGAATTTACCCATGAAGATTTGGCTTATATGACCCAAATCGACTACGATCGTGAAATGGCTTTTGTTGCGCTACGGCAGGACGGCGCGGAAAAAACCATTATCGGCGTGGCCCGCGCCTTTTCCGATCCTGATAATACCGAAGCCGAATTTTCAGTTTTGGTCCGGTCCGATTTGAAAAAACTGGGGCTGGGGCTGCTGCTGCTCGAGAAACTGATCGATTACGCGCGGGGACATGGACTTAAACGCTTGACGGCCATCACCATGCCCAGCAATCAAGGTATGATCGCCTTGGCGAAAAAATTGGGGTTTTCGGTCGAGCTGCAGTTGGAGGATGGCATCGTCGCGTTGTCGCTATCATTAGCCGCCGAGCCGGTGGAGATTACCGATGCGCCAACCTCAAGCATCACTTAACATGCGGCGAAACATAGTCACAACCTATAAAAGTAATGGTATTATGACCGATTACTCGCATTTATGTTTTGCATATGGTCATTCCACCATACGATGACAAGAGAAGAAGCGCACTGTGATGTTGTCAAACTTTAGGCGTATCAAACATCAACAACACCTTGCACAACTGCCCAAAATTCCCCAGACGGTTGATGACGTACAAACGCTAGACAGCCCCGCGGATTTCCGCGTCGCTTTATTACGTGCCATAGAAGGTGCCCAGCAACGGATTTATCTGGTGGCACTGTACCTTGAGCAGGATGAGGGGGGGGATGCCGTTCTTTCGGCGCTCTATCGCGCCAAGCAGCGCAATCCCGAGATTGACATCAATGTGCTGGTCGACTGGCATCGCGCGCAGCGCGGGCGCATTGGCGCCGCCGCGGTAAACACCAATGCTGATTGGTATTGCCGTATGGCGCAAGATCATCCCGGCGTGTCGGTGCCGATCTATGGTGTGCCGGTAAATACCCGGGAAGCCCTGGGTGTACTGCACCTAAAAGGCTTTATTATCGACGATACCGTGATTTATAGCGGAGCCAGTCTCAATAACGTTTATTTGCATCAGTTGGAAAGCTATCGCTACGACCGGTACCAGATTATCCGCAATCCGGCGTTGGCTGACTGTATGTTGAGCTATATCCGCGGCCATTTGCTCAACGCGCCGGCGGTTAACCGGCTGGATAATGTCAACCGGCCGAAAACGATTGAAATCAGAAATGATACCCGGATGTTCCGTCAATCGTTGCGCGTGGCGGCTTATAGCTGCAATGATGCCGCGTCCTACGATCGTTTAACGATCACACCGCTGGTGGGATTGGGTAAACAAAGCCCGCTTAATAAGACGATCCATCATTTGATGTGCTGTACCGACAGCAAGCTGACTCTATGCACCCCCTATTTTAATATGCCCGCGTTGCTGGTGAGGAATATCATTTCCCTGCTGCGTCAGAATAAGCAGGTTGAAATTATTGTCGGTGACAAAACGGCGAATGATTTTTATATCCCGGAAGATCAGCCATTTAAGATTATCGGCGCTCTACCCTATTTGTATGAAATCAACCTACGCCGTTTTCTGGGGCGGTTGCAGCGTTATATTGATAGCGGTCAGCTGATCGTGCGGTTATGGAAAGAAGGTGATAACACCTACCATCTCAAGGGGATGTGGGTGGATGATACGTGGCAATTGCTTACCGGTAATAACCTTAATCCGCGTGCCTGGCGTCTGGACCTGGAGAACGCGTTGCTGATCCACGATCCGCAGGGCGAGCTGCGCGTACAGCGAGAGCATGAGCTCGAATTGATCCGCACACATACCCAGGCGGTTGCACACTATTCCGAACTGCAGGGCATCGGGGATTATCCGGTGAAAGTGCGCAAACTGATCCGTCGGCTGCGGCGTATCCGGATCGATCGGCTGATCAGCCGGATTCTTTGATCGCAGGTTATTTCGCGTGCGTTTTATACGCCGGCTGGCGTTGTACACCGGGAGGATGGCCGGTCTAGCACACCAAGAGGGCGCTTGCTTGGCCGGTAAAACCATGGCCAATCCGACTCCCGGGGTGCGATGCTCTCCGGCCATCTGTGTTGCGATCTTGATAGCAGGTACGGCACCAAGGACCGATGCGGTTGGGGTGATGGGAAAACGCCATAGTATCAATCTTGTGGATTCATTCTTAAAAATCCCGCTTAACAATCACATACCCATTAAACCGAACCGAGCATTCATTATTGTTAACTATGGCTGATGCGACAAAAATATTTTGCTGCTTAGCTGGGTTTTCATACGTATATTTTATGAGAAGAGTTTTAGCGCCATCATCAAAATAGGAAGTCAGATAGTCTTCATAGACTAGCGAATACTTTCCCAAACGCACGAAATCAGCAGCACGATCTGCTTTTGCATACTGTTCAGCGAGAATTTTACCTACGGGTTCGATGGATAACAATTCCATTTTGGGGCTGGCTAATGCATTAGCCTCGAAGCCTAAATCCTTTTCTATATTTCTGGTCATGTCGATTTCGACACTCGAGCCAGGTATAACGCATGGATCGGCAATAGCGAACGCGTAAATTGGGGTGATAAGCAAAATAGCAGGCAGTATGTTCATATTACTATTAACTCATGATCGCCGCTATTCCAAATTTCCTTGCGACACGGCAAAGTGGCGATAATGCATCCCTGTGATGCCGTTCCGGGCGATTGTCTGCTATCCCCGTGAATTCTAAAAGCATCGCGGCCATACATATTATTCCCGCTATGTGGCGCAAGGGCTAGGGTGTACGGGCCGGTGTTTGGGGAGTTGTACGGCGGTCCTATGATATAAGAACCTATCGGCAAGGGACCTTTGCCTTTCAAGTGTTGATGCTGTATGTCGTTTTTGAATCCTGGCGCGCCACAGTATTGTGCGTTAAATCTATAAGTGCCATTTTGATGAAATTTATTGGTAGCGACTTCATAACTCCATGTCATTATTGCCTCCTATGCTTTTTCATTTCAAGTCTCACTGCGCATCGTGCGCCCCATTAAGATATTACAATACTTTGTAATCAACCATCATCTTGGCCAGTTTATCGCCTGAAACCCGTGCGTTGCTTAGGTTTCGTTTAGTAATGGAAAAGACAATGATTGGCAGGCATATGTATTGTTGAGCATCAGATAGGTGCGTTTCGGTGTGGCCAGCCGGTTGCGGGCGTAGATCTCGCTGATGCGTTGGGCGTTCGCCTGCCTGGTTCGGCGTGCCGGGGCTGCTGGCGTGTGACATCGAGGGGGCCCGGTCTAGCGCACCAGGGGGCGCTCGGTTGGCCGGGAACACCACGGCCAATTCGACCCCCTCGGTTCGCTCCCCAGCCAGACGCGTTGGGCGTTCGCCAGCCTGGTTCGGCGTGCCGGGGCTGCTGGCGTGTGACGCCGAGGGTGGCCGGTCTAGCGCACCAGGCGGCGCTCGGTTGGCCGGCAATACCACGGCCAATTCGACACCCTCGGTTCGCTCCCCGGCCGGCTTCGTTTGGTATTCGCCAGCCTGAGCCGCTGATGAGGAAAGACGCGCCGATTTCTAGACGTGAAAAAGCCCTCTGTTTTCACAGAGGGCTTATCAC
>JAATGH010000056.1 GCA_015654745.1 Enterobacterales bacterium | reverse complement strand
GGCCGATTTTAATTTTCGCAGCGCTTCGCTACCGGCGTCCGGGTTGCCAAAGAGCCTGCAGCAGCAGGTGATTAAATATCGCAATGTCCGGCAGAATGAGCTGGCGGATAATATTTACTGGGTGGCACCTGGCACCCGTGCCGGCAGCGGCTATTTATATGTGCTGACGCCAATCTATGTGGCTAATAAACTGGAAGCGTTACTGGGCATTGAGCTCAGCATCCGCCTGGAAGATTTCGCCACCACCAGTAACCTGCCTATTGGCATCACCCTGTTGGATCAGAATAATAACCAGGTTATGTCTTTGGCCGACGGTGAGCGCCAAGCGTCGGCTCTAGATGTTTACCCGTTGCAGACCAGCTACTTCGGGTATACCGAAGGTTATAAGCACATGGTAATGAAAAAGATATTGCCGCCTTCCACGCTGAGCATTGTCTATTCGTTATCACTGCAAATGGTGGTGGAGAATTTCAGGCCGGTCATTATTAACGCGTTATTATTAAACCTGTTATCCGCCGTCCTGCTGGGGTTACTGTCGTGGCTATTTGAGCGCAAAATGTTTTCGCCTGCGGAAAAAAATGCCCTCCAGCTAGAGGAAAACGAACAGTTCAATCGTAAGATCGTCGCCTCCGCACCGGTAGGTATCTGTATTTTGCGTATCAGCGACGGCGCAAATCTCATCAGTAACGAGTTGGCTCATAATTATCTCAGTTTGCTCACGTTTGAGGATCGCCAGAGAATAATTCATATTATTTGTGGGCAACAGGTTAACTTCGTTGATGTCATGACCAGCAATAATAATAATCTGCAGATCAGCTTTGTTCACTCACGTTACCTGAACGAAAATGTTGCTATCTGCGTATTGGTCGATATCAGCGCCCGGGTGCGCATGGAGGAGTCGTTGCAGGAGATGGCGGCGGCGGCGGAGCAGACCAGCCAGGCGAAGTCGATGTTTTTGGCCACCGTCAGCCATGAGCTGCGAACGCCGCTGTACGGTATTATCGGCAACCTCGATTTAATCAAAACCAAAGCGCTGCCGGAAGGGGTCGATCGCCTGGTGATGGCAATGGATAATTCCTCAGCATTATTGCTCAATATTATCAGCGACATTCTCGACTTTTCAAAAATCGAGTCCGAACAACTTAAAATAGAACCTAAATGTTTTTCTCCACGTGAAGTGGTCAGTCATATCGCCGGCAATTTCCTGTCGCTGGTGGTGAAAAAACGGCTTGGACTTTACTGTTTTGTCGATCCCGCCGTACCCCTTACTCTGCGCGGCGATCCGGTACGATTACAGCAAGTCCTGTCTAATTTGCTGAATAATGCGATTAAATTTACCCACAGCGGCTGTATTTTAATCCGGGTTTATTGCCAAGGTGATTATCTGCATTTTTGTATCCGTGATACCGGGGTTGGCATCCAGCAACGTGAGTTACTACGTCTGTTTGACCCTTTTGTACAATTGGGCAGCAGCGGTCAACAACAGTTTCAAGGTACCGGTTTGGGATTGGCCATTTGCGAGAAATTGGTCAACCTGATGGATGGCGATATTACGGTGGAATCCGAGCAGGGTTTGGGCAGTATGTTTATTATCCGTCTGCCGCTATACCAGGCCGGCTATGCCTTGCCGGAGATCCATAGCGAGCTGCGCGGACGCCTATGCTGGCTTTCGGTACGCAACGCTGCGCTGGAAACCTACCTGACCCATATATTGACCAACCAGGGGCTAACGGTAAAGCGGCATACGTGGCAGGAAATTGATTCGCAGGCGGTGTTTATCAGTGATAACGATCGCGCTCCGGCAACCCGCCCTAGTGTCTGGATCCGCTTTATGATCACCCACATTGGACCGGCACAGGAAGTCAGCGAAGGGGAGTGGTGGCTTAGCCCGGCATTTGCCGATGCGTTATCCCCGTTATTGTTAAAAATCTATCGTATCGATCAAACTCCTTCTCCAGCGCTGGTGGCGCTTTCCGCGCCGCCAATCGACGATGAAAATAATGATATTCACATTCTGGTGGTGGACGATCACCCCATTAACCGGCGGCTATTGGCCGATCAGCTTGAATCCATCGGTTACCAGGTTCTTACCGCGAATGACGGTATTGACGCGCTGAATTTACTGCAAAAGCAGGCAGTGGATATTATTTTGACCGACGTCAATATGCCCAATATGGATGGCTATCAGCTAACCCGCCGGCTGCGTAGCCAACAGGTTATGCTGCCGGTCATTGGCGTTACCGCCAATGCGCTGGCGGAGGAGAAGCAACGCTGTTTGGATGCGGGAATGGATAACTGTTTATCAAAACCGGTGACGCTAAGCGTGCTGCAGCCGGCTTTAGCCCATTACGGCCAACGCGTGCGTGAGCAACGACGCGAGCTCGCCGCCAAGGAAGTGGAATAAACGTACGGGAACCACGGATTCCAATGCACCATGACGCATTGGAACGTGGCCTACAGAACTTCCGACGAATGTATATTTTTACTGTTCTGCTTTTCCGGCCCACCAAACCATGGGGTTCGCCATTGGGTATAGCCCGCGGCGCACATTGGTCCTGGCGTTAGGCCGCAGGGCTAGTCTTTATCTACCGGCGCCATGGTGACGGACGACAGGTAGTTGAGCAGCGCAATATCATTTTCCACGCCGAGCTTGAGCATGGCGGATTTTTTCTGACTGCTGATGGTCTTGATACTACGATTAAGTTTCTTGGCAATTTCGGTGACCAGGAAACCTTCCGCAAACAGACGCAACACCTCGCTCTCTTTTGGTGATAGACGCTTGTCGCCATAACCGCCGGCGCTGATTCGCTCTAATAATTTCGCCACGCTGTCGGGGGTATATTTTTTACCTTTTTGCAGCGAAGCCAATGCCTTGGGGAGGTCGGTGGGCGCGCCCTGCTTGAGCACGATACCGTCAATGTACAGTTCCAGCACGGCGCTCAAAATGGCCGGATTATTGTTCATGGTCAGTACAATAATCGCCAATTGGGGATAGTGGCGCTTGATATATTTGATAAGCGTAATACCGTCGCCGTACTTTTCGCCAGGCATGGACAGATCGGTAACCAGCACGTTTGCATCGAGCTTGCCGAGGCTATTGATAAGCGAGGTGGAGTCTTCAAATTCACCCACCACGTTAACCCATTCAATTTGTTCTAATGATTTGCGGATGCCGAACAAAACTATCGGGTGGTCATCGGCAATGATGACGTTGAGAGTATTCATAGCGTTAACTTCCTTGCATGCTGTAGCAGTTTAATGACAAAAACATCAATTTGTTGGATATCGTTGCCGATTTTTGAATTATCATTTTCTATAATAGCTTGTTTAATATGTTGTTCCAGTGTTTCACACAACAACGTGCCGGAAACCAAATTGAGCATGGCAAAGACACCTTTAAGACGGTGTGCGGTCTGGGCCAGCGCCTGTAGATCGCCGGCTCCGGCCTCAGTATACAGTCTCTTGACGTCATCGGGTACTGTCTCGGCAAACAGTGTTAAATAGCCGCTGACGCGCAGTTGTTCCAACACCCCCGCATCGTCCTGAGCCAGCGCCGCTTGTGCCGTGTCGTCGCTCTCTTCTTGGGCCAGCCTGAGCTCCAGCAGTTGCAACATGGCGTCAAGCAAGGTTCCGCCAAGATTATAATTTACCCTGAGACGGCATGGCGTCAGCGCGGTGATTGCCGGCTCGTCGGCATGTAGCAGCAAGGCATAATCTTCCATCCGGGTAATCTCGTCCGTGAGTAAAAGATCGTGCGCCTGGGTCAATAAATGTTCATCAGGATAGAGAATTTGCGCACCCAACTGGCCCAACAGGGTGCTGATGATACTGCGCACCTCCTCATTGGAAATATCCAACATTACCTGCGTACCGTCCAGGATATTCTCCTGATCATCGGGATGCTCGCCGCCGTTCTCCACCGGGAGCGTCAGCCGGACCCGGTAATGGGTGCCGATGTCCGCCTTGGTCTTGATCTCGAGGCTGCCCCCCATTTTTTTACAGAGCTGGTTGCACAAAAACCATGTGAGGGCGGATCCCTTCTGTTCATGATCCTCCGGCGCCGGGCTGACGAACGGTTGCTGAAGGTTGGCCATTTCCAGGTCGCTGACACCACGCCCGGTATCATTGATCGTTACCACCACTAGCGTGGGTTTATCCGCATCCTGTTCAACGGACAACGTGATCTTGCCGTAATCGGTACTGATAATGCTGTAATCGAGCAACAACGCCATTATCTTGCCGAACCCTTCACTATCACCGATATGCTGTTGATTTAAAGGTAAATGATAATGATTAAATAAGCTCAGACCCTTACGGTTAAAGGTAGGCAAACGTTCCACCAGCAGGCGGTCGATAACCTTGGCCAGGGAAAAAGGTTGCGCTTGTGCTTGCCAGTCCTGGATCTCCAGGGCGGTAAGCAGGCGCAGGTTGTCGAACAACGCCTGTAATCGTGACGATTCCGATTTAAGCCTGACCAAATAGCGGTCCCGGCCATCAGGCTCGGCGGCATGCAGCACAGCGTCGGTTAACTCATTGATGGCCAGCAAAGGCTGATTCACTTCTTTTTGCAGGTTAGTGAGAATGGCCCGGCGTGCCTGGTGATTTTTGTTTAATTCCAATTGAGCTTGCTGTAGCCGTTTATTGACCAAGACCTCTTTATCATGATCCAGCAGTTGAAACAGATAGGTCTGCGGGGAAAGCTGGCTTTTGAACATGCGGATTTCATACACTTCGTTATTCACCGTCGCCTGAATAATCCCTTGGTGGCTTTCGGCCAGGTTGGCGATTTTTTGCAGGCTAAGATGAGGCAACAGATGTTCGGCGATCTTATTGCTGGCCACCAGCGTATTATCGCTGAAATCATAGACCAGCAAGCCCAATGGTAGATTGGCAACCACCTCCTCGCTGAGGATGCGGTGCGAACGTAGCGCCTGTTCCATATTTTCGCGGGGACGTAAAAAATGCTGTCTAATTAGGTAAATACCTAATAATGAAAAGGCAATCAAGACAATATCGATCGCAATCGGCCAGAGATTGTTGCGCAGCAGATCGACAGTCAGACTGGTTAACGGAACGCGGTAAACCATATTCAACGGTGCATTGGTAAACTGAGCCGCAATCTCGAGGGTTGACCCTTTTAAATGGCTTCGTAGCTGTGCGCGTGCTGTTCCCTCATCCTCTTCACCGGTACCCGCGGTGTCAGCGGGGAGCAGGGCGAAATTGGCCCGGGCCATATTGAGCGGGATAACGTCGTTTACCGGCAGATCAAAGGCGATAATCGTCGCCAGGTGGCCGGGCTGATTGATGATGATCCGTTGGGTAAAATAGTAATCATTCTGGAAGCGGAATTTGCGCAGCGGTGAAAAACTTTCCCGCTCATCCAGAATATTAGCCTGCTGCAACATCTCGGTTCGGCGGGACTTGACCATGGTGCTGATATAGCTTTCTTCAAAACGCGGTGCTATTTCCCGCAGCGGCTGGGTGGATATCATGGTCAAACTATTATCGAGGCCATTAAGGTAAAAAAGTGAATAATTGTTATTCTCGGAACCCCATAAAATATCAAGATAATCAGACATTTTTACCGCTGTCGCCAGCGTGGCCGGTTCATGGGCGCCAAAAATCAAACCGTCGGTTTTGATATGCGGTTTTTCGATATAAAACACATCGGAACGTAATCGGGTTTCGCGCACGCCGCTAGGTCCGGTTTCCGGCCCCCCGCTAATGGTGGAGCTATCATAGAGTTGATCCGCGACGAACCGGTAGGTATCGATACGTTTTTGCAGTGCGACGGTAATGTTGTTCATGCTGTGCTTTTTTTCTATCAGATAAGCGTTAAACGCATGGAAACCCAATAGCCACAAAGACAGCAGTAATAATACGATAAATGCCATCAAGCCGCGGGTTAACGCGGCCGAGGTTAAATTCAAATTTTTTATATGCATGTTGACACTTTAACACCAACTTTACCGGGTGACCCGTCGCGCGCTAAGGGTCACCAGCAGTAGTAATAACGCAACGCAGCCAAATGCAACGTAGAGGCTGGTCAAATGTGCAATAAAGCCAATCAGCGCCGGTCCGGCCAGGATACCGGCGTACCCCACGCCGGATATCGCCGCCAGAGCCAAATTGGGCGGCATGTCGGTTTGATTGCCGGCCACGCTGAACAGCAACGGTACGAGATTCGACGCGCCAATTCCCACTAACATAAAACCCATCAAGGTAAAGAGCGGCTGGTTGACGAATATTGCCACCGCCAGGCCCGCAGACGCGCATAGGCTACCGGCCAGCAGAGTGGAATAGCGGCCAATAGCATTGATCAGCCGATCGCCGTTAAGGCGGCCGACGGTCATTGCGATGGAAAATAATGCATAACCCAGTCCACCCTTGGAGCTGTCTAATCCGCGTTCCACCGTCAGGAACAATGCGCTCCAGTCAAGCATGGCGCCTTCGGTCAAAAATAAAATAAAGCACAGTAATCCGATAAACATTACTTTGCCCCGGGGCCGGACAAACAACGGTGCGCCGTCGTTTTTTGGACGATCGGAGAGCAAATTGCCGGCGTTTAGCAGCAGTAATACCAGCACGATGCCGTCAACGACAATGATGGACCACAACGGATCCAGACCCAGCCATAATAATATGCTGACCAATCCGGCGCCCGCGATACCGCCAATACTGAAAAATCCGTGGAAGCCGGACATCATTGCCCGCCCGCTGGCTTTTTCCACCGTAACCGCTTGGATATTCATGGTGATGTCTATGGCGCCAAGACCGATGCCGAACAGCAGAAGCGCTAATCCGAGCGACCAGCCGCTTTGGGTCAGGACCAAGGCAGGCAAGGTCAAACATAACAACAATGCCCCCCCGATAATCACCGGTTTGCAGCCCAATCGGCTGGCCATTGGCGCCGCTAGGGGCATGGCCAATAAAGAACCAATACCCAGGCACAGCAGCAGCAGCCCCAGCGAGGCGTCATTGAGCTGTAGGCGCAGTTGCGCAAAAGGCACCAGCGGAGCCCATGCGGACATGCCGAAACCAGTAATAAAAAAAACGGCGCGGGTAGCGATACGTACCGGTCGCGCGGTATGTTGTTCCGTGGTGAACGTCGTCGTCATAACGCTATTATACCTATTATCTTTCACCTTACAGGCGCGTTGGTTGTGCTCGTTACCCCGAACCACCGGCCAGGGAGGGGCAACCGGACTATCACTGTTGATTATCACCCGGGTTTACGCTCTCGCCGCCGTGCTGCTTAAGCCATAATAGGATGATTTGCACAATATAGTCTTGCTGGGCATCGTCCAGCGGCTGTCCTTTGGCGATACCATGCCATTTTTCCAAACAGCCCCGGCAGCAGGTGGCGGTGGCATGCTGGGCAACAAATACCGGATGGCCCCGCCATGGCGTCTGTTTGCCGTCTTTGGCCGGAAACGCCGGCGCCAGCCGCCCGGCGATAAAATCCCTTGCATGGGACCGCATGGTGTCCATGCCTTTTTTATGCAAATAAATCAGGTCTTGGTCTTTGAGCTGAAAGTTTGACCGAAAAGTAGAATGCTGTAAACGATTCCAAATAAGCGCGATTTTCTGGTCTTGCTGCATCGTAACCTCTGTTATCCGGTGCCCCACCAGGCCATCCATGGGCCGGGGCGGCGGCGAAACATGCGTGAAAGTGTAGCATGTCCTTAAGCTGATAACGAAGCCGCCGTAGGGGGGAATCCTCGGTGATTGAGCATCACCAGACTATATTGAGCCAAACGGGGATAACGGAGGTATATACCACGCTAAGTACAACATTTCCTCACCGTGAAGGCGCCGCCAATAAGTGTATGGATGATATGAAATGTATCTATTTACACGTTGAATGTTGCAATACTCAACTAAAATTAATAGATGTTAACATTTTACGAAAAAATAAAAAAAAGCCGGTTTTCGGCCGGCTAGGGTAAAATAAAGAATTCAGTATGAAGGTAATAATGACAATTCAATGATGATAGCAATTTGAGTGTAGGACAAGGAACTGCAACGGGATTACCAGAAAATGCTATAAATTTTTATTTATTACAACCTGCTGAAATGTATGATTTAATAAAATTTTATTCGACAATGATCACAAAAAAATATTATTTTTTTTACTTTTTAAATAATGATAAAGTTCCGCTATATTTACAAATTAATATATAAATGATGCAATTGGAAACATTGTATTCAACTTGGTATCATTTAATCCCTAGTATATTATCAATGATATTGCAAATATGAAATGGCACGTTGACAAGTAACAGATCAATATACCCGCAATAATTCGCATTGCAGAACGGCGGCAAGCGAGCGCATCCCGATGAGCTTACCCAAAAAAGTGATTCGGATAAACGGGCGCCGGCGGCGCACCTGCAACTCGAGGTATGACGGATATAAAACGATTTTCCAGAGTAGTGGTGGTACTAACTGATTTCCGAGGATAAAACAATGAAACGAAAAATTCTAGCCCTGTTGATACCGGCATTGTTAACCCTTGCTGCCGGATCGGCCGGCGCGGCGGAGGTTTATAACAAAGACGGCAATAAGTTGGATTTTTACGGTTCGGTGCATGCCCTGCACTATTTTTCCGATAACGCCAGCAATGATGGTGACGAAACCTATACGCGTCTGGGTTTTAAAGGCGAAACGCAAATCAATGACCAACTTACCGGCTACGGTGAATGGGAATATCAATTCAGTGGCAACCGCACAGAAGGCAGTGATTCTACTTCGGGCAACAAAACGCGTTATGGTTATGCCGGTTTGAAGTTTGCTGACTGGGGTTCATTTGATTACGGTCGTAATAACGGTGTGTTATACGATGTTGCCGCTTACACCGATATGCAGCCTGAGTTTGATGGCTCGACCTATGGGGCGGACCAATTTTTATTCCAGCGTTCCAGCGGATTGGCGACCTATCGCAACGACAACTTTTTCGGCCTGGTGGACGGCTTGAAATTTGCCTTGCAATACCAAGGTAAAAACGGCAATGCAACGGAATCGGCCAACGGCCGCGACGTTCTTGGTCAGAACGGGAATGGTTATGGGATGTCGGTTAACTATGACATCGGCCTGGGCGTGAGCGCAGGGGCCGCGTTCTTCAACTCCAAACGTACTGACGATCAAAACGGCGGCGGTACCTACAGCGCGATCATGGGCCGAGGCGATAAGGCAGAAGGGTATTCCGGCGGCTTGAAATATGACGCCAATAATGTCTATGTGGCGGTCATGTACACCCAGTCCTATAATGCTGCGCCGTTCGGGGCCAGTGATTCGTCAGTATACGGTTACGCCAACAAAGCGCAAAGCTATGAAGCCTACGCGCATTATCAGTTCGACTTCGGTCTGGTCCCCTTCGTGGCGTACAACCAGACCCGCGGCAAGAACTTGGGCCGGGCCGGCGATAACAACACCTATGACAATGAGGATTTAGTGAAATTCGTTGATGTGGGTACCAGCTATTACTTCAATAAAAACCTATCCACCTATGTGGATTATAAAATTAACCTGTTGGATGATGACAAATTCACCACTGACGCGGGTATAAATACCGATGATGTGGTCGCCGTGGGGCTGGTTTACCAGTTCTGACGGGTACAGGCGGTTTTGACAACGGGCGAAGGGAACTTCGCCCGCACTGCGCGGTATTTCTCAACGCGCCGGCATGACATAAGCGGCATGGCCGTTACGCAACGCGGCTTAGTCTCTTTTATCCCCGCATTCGTTCTCTCCGTTTTCCCGCGATATGGACAGATTGCCCTATATGCTTATGACATATATCTGTCGCTCACTAATGTTATTTATATTTCATTTCTCTTATCACATTCAATAAATAATCTATTTACCAAATTCATTTCATTATAATTTTATAATTATAAATATTAAAAATGAAGATTCTACGCATCCGCCATAAAGTTGTTTATTGAATATTTAATTAACGCCCTCGATTACCACCTGCTTTGGTTGAAACGCTAAAATCGTTTTAGTATTATCTCGATTCATGATGTAAACCTATTTTTGGTGGGATGCTTTGTCTCGCCAAGGATAAGTTTATATCCAGGTGGCGATATAAAAATATAATTATATGAGGATAATATAATGAAATCACGTCTTGTTTTTGGCTTGATTCCCACATTGGCCTTTGCCTGCGGTGCGGGCGCGGCTGAAATTTACAACCAGGATGGACATAAGCTGGATATAAACGGAACGGTGGCCGGCGTGCATCATTTTCGGCACAGTGGCGTAGACAAGGACAATTCCTACGCGCGATTTGGTTTCATGGGGGAAACGCAAATCAATTCGCAAATGACCGGTTATGCCCAATGGCAATATCAGGCGCAGCTGGGGCAGGGCGAAAAGGATTACGGCCGTGAGTCGGTCAACCGGTTGGGTTTTGTGGGGATGAAATTTGCCGAATACGGTTCATTTGACTACGGGCGCAATTTCGGCGTGCTTTACGACGTGCTCGCCTTAACCGATCGGCAGCCGGAACTTGCCGGGGACGCTTTTGGGACTGACAATTACCTTTCCCAACGTGGCAATAACCTGGCCACCTATCGTAATAAAGGTTTTTTTGGTCTGGTGGATGGGCTGGACTTTGCCGTGCAGTACCAGGCGGAAAATCTTGCCGGTAAGCATGAAAAGGAAGGCCGCCGCGTTCAGTCTGCCAACGGCAACGGCTATGGTATGTCTATTGCGTACGATTTGGGCCATGGCATCAGCGCAACCGGCGCGTTTACCAGCGCTAACCGAACCATGGCGCAAAAAGAGCAGCAGTATGGCCGCGGTGGTAATAAGGCCAATGCATATGCGGCGGCGATAAAATACGATGCGCAAAAATATTATCTGGCAGTAATGTATAGCCAGAGTTATAACCTGCAACGTTTTGGTGAATTCATGCCAAAGGATAAGGAACCAGAAAAAATAAGCGGATTTGCCAATAAGGCGCGCACGCTGGAAGTGGTTGCTCAATATCTGTTTGATTTAGGTCTTAATCCCTCATTAGCTTATGTTCAGACTCAGGGTTATGACATAGAGCAATACGGCCGGCAGAACCTTCGTCAGTTTATTGATCTTGGCGTAACCTATAATTTTAATAAAAATTTCTTAACTTTCATTGACTATCAATTTAATATGCTAAAGAGAAATGACTTTACCGAGAAGGCTGATATCAAACATGATAATGTCATGGCCGTAGGGTTGCAATATCAATTCTGAGTAAATCTTTTTTGCTATTGATTGCGATGCGATTTGATTGCGCGGGGCGGATTAAAACATTCCGCCCTCGCCTGAGAAAAATATATGTCCACCAGATTTGTCCACACAATTAAAACCGTGACCCGCTTAACCATCACGCTAACGTCGGCGCTGACGAATAAGCGATTTTTTGCGTGTTTCCTTTATCGCCATAAACAGCGAAAAGATCGCGATGCTGAGTAGTACGACGATGAGAATCACATTCTGCATCCTGAGCCTCCCATTAGCGGCATAATAATGTAAGGCTAAGTGTGGGCGATCGGGT
>JAATGH010000232.1 GCA_015654745.1 Enterobacterales bacterium | reverse complement strand
GAAGGATACCGCGATCTTATCGTGGTGCCGCAGGATAGAAGTTATAAACCTATCTATGTGATGCTTAATAAACCAGTTAATGGCTCGGAAACACAGAATAGTGGCTTCCTGGCGGCTGTTGCAAAAGATACTGCTATATCAAAGGCGCCGACTCATCGCCGCGACCAGGGCTCTAAGCATACCGTTAACGTTGGTAATATGCCTGAAATAGGCGAAAATGTTCGAGTTAATTCTAGGGTAAATGCATTATCTAAAAGCGATCCTTTCAATATTTCGGAACAATCGCATATAAAAATAGAAAGAATAATTGAGGAAAAATTATGTGGAAAGAAAAATTTTACTAGCTCCACAATTTTAACCACAGATGAAGTACTCATTGTGGGCTTAGCATTTTTAGGTCCAAATTATAAGGAAATTGGTAAATCCGGTTCGGGCGTATATCATAGTGCAGATGGCACAAAGGAGTTTAGAATAGATTCAACATCAATAGATGGTGCGCATGCTCCAGGCATTCAACATGTACACTTTTGTTTAAAAAACCCTGTGACTGGAAAATATATTTCAAACAATCATGTACCTTATGAAGATTAGGAAAAGAGTATGATTTTACATAGCGGAACTATAGCTGCAGGTGAGTACGCAGGTTGGGAAATACAAATCATCGATGATACTCAGGGTGATACTGGCGGTTTTTATCTAATATTGCAAGGGGGCAATTCAGAGATATTTGATTATTGGTTTGAAAAAAAAGAATATCTTGATAACCAATTGGGTGATTACAATGTTAAGTGGAATAGCTAAAAACGATTTAAATCAGGCCACCCAAACCGGGTCCCCCTGCCCATTAGCGCCCCCAACCCTTAACCAGAACCGCCGTAGGTTCAGGTTAAGGGCCGAGCGCGCCATGGGCTTGGGTGGACCGCGTTAGGCGGTTTTTTTCAGCGAGGCCATGTCGATGACAAAGCGGTATTTGACGTCGCTTTTCAGCATGCGTTCATAGGCTTCGTTGATGTATTGGATATCGATCATTTCCACATCGCAGGTGATGCCTTTTTCCGCGCAGAATTCCAGCATTTCCTGGGTTTCCGCGATGCCGCCGATCAGCGATCCGGCGATCGATTGACGTCCCATGATCATCGGCGCGGTTTGTACCGCCGGTTCCAGCTGACCCAACAGTCCGACCAGTACCAGGGTGCCGTCAAGGTTTAAGGTGGACATGTAGGGGTTGACGTCATGTTCGTAGGGTACGGTATCGATAATCAGCTCAAACTGGCCAGCGACCTGCGCCATTTGTTCCGGTTTGGAGGAGAGTACCACGCGATCGGCGCCCAGGCGGCGCGCTTCGCCTTCTTTGCCCGCCGAGCGGGTAAACAGCGTGACATCGGCACCCATGCCTTTAGCCAGCTTGAGGGCCATGTGGCCGAGTCCGCCGAGGCCGATCACCGCCACTTTGCTGCCCGGCTTGACGTTCCAGTGGCGCAGGGGGGAATAGGTGGTAATGCCGGCGCAAAGCAACGGGGCGGCGGATTTGATATCCAGCTTTTCCGGTACCCGCAGCACAAATTTTTCCGACACCACGATTTTTTCTGAATAACCGCCGAAGGTTGGCGTGCCGTCATGGCGGTCTTTGTCGTTGTAGGTCTGGGTGGCCACTTCTTTGCAATACTGCTCCAGGCCGTGCTCGCAGGAGATACAGTGTTGACAGGAATCCACCAGGCAACCTACGCCTACCAGGTCCCCGACGCGGTATTTCTTGACGCCGGAGCCGATGCTGGCGACTTTGCCGATGATTTCATGTCCCGGTACCATGGGAAAAACGCTCATTCCCCAATCGTTGCGGGCTTGATGCAGGTCGGAATGGCAGACGCCACAGTACAGAATATCGATGACCACATCATCGGCTCGGGGATCGCGCCGGGCAAATTGGTGGGCGGCGAGTTTGGTCTCCGCGGACTGTGCGGCGTAACCGAGAATAGTAAAGGACATGGTTTTTCTCCATTGTTTCAACCCGGAATCATGGCGCCGTGATTGCCTCGAAACGTACGTTGCCAAGTTTAGGGCAGGAAATGAAATGTGGCCGCTATTACCAGTATCAGGACGGCTTGCGTGGTGCTTATCCTGGTTGATACCGGGTGATAAGCGGGCGCGGTGAGTTAATTATAATGTGTTAGTCAGGTGATAAGTGTAGTACGTATTATTTACAGGAGGATGATAATCACTATCCGGCTGCGCAGTAACCCAAAACGTGCTACTGAAAATATACGTTATAACATTACTATTTATTCGGACGATTATTTTCCGCGTCATCTGTCTGCACCCAAAATAACGAATTCACCGCCCGCATTTTCACGTTGCAGATAGATTGGCTCTACCCGCCGCGAATGCTGCTGGCGGCGTCCTTCCATCCACTTCGCCCACGTCCCGCGTATGTGGTATTGCGGCGCGTGAGCGGCAACACGCTTAGGCTATGTCGGGGTGCAGGAAGGATGCCTGCCGCATGCTGGTTTACTTTTTGCCGGCTTCACTTAGACGCTGGCGACGTGGGTCGCCCTGGCGCGCCAGCATCCAGCCGGGATATTCCGCCGGTAGCGCGCTGACGCTGTCCAGTTTTGCCAGTTCCTCCGGCGTCAGGCTCACGTCGGCGGCGGCGATATTATCGTCCAGTTGCTTGAGTTTTTTCGCCCCGATAATGACGCTGGTCACCGCCGGTTGATGCAGCAGCCACGCCAGGGCGATCTGTGCTACCGATACCCCGCGGTTGTCGCCGATTTCACGCATGGCGTCGATACAGTCGTAGGCTCGCGCCTTGTTGACCGGTGGGAAATCGAATGTGGCGCGGCGGCTGTCTTCTACCGTTGAGGTGTTGCGATCATATTTACCGCTTAACAACCCGCCGGCCAATGGACTCCAGGTCAGCAGACCGACGTTTTCGCTTTGCAGTAGCGGCACCAGCTCCCGCTCCAGATCGCGCCCGGCGATGGAGTAGTAGGCCTGTAGCGATTCAAAGCGCGCCAGGCCCAGACGTTCCGAGATGCCCAGCGCTTTCATGATCTGCCAGGCGCTCCAGTTGGAGACGCCGATATAGCGTACGTGTCCGTGCTGGACCAGGTTGTCCAAGGCGTACAGTGTTTCTTCTATCGGGGTGGCGGGATCAAAACCGTGCAGCTGGTAAAGATCGATATGATCGAGCTGCAGGCGTTTCAGGCTAGCCTTGACGCTTTCCATGATATGGAAGCGGGACAGCCCGGAGGAATTCACCCCGAGCGTGCCGCTGGCGCCAAACACTTTGGTGGCCACCACAATATCTTCGCGCGCGACCTTGAGGTTTTTCAGCGCCTGGCCGGTAATGATTTCCGAACGTCCTTCCGAATAAACGTTGGCCGTATCGATAAAATTGATGCCGGCCTCCAGCGAGCGGCCAACCAGTTTCTCGGCCTCAGCCTGGCGCAGGTTGCCAATCTGCCCCCACATTCCGCCCTCGCCGCCGAAAGTCATGGTGCCTAGGCAAAGTTCTGAAACAAATAATCCGGTATGACCAAATTTGCTATAACGCATAGTGCCTCCGAGATGAATGGTTCAAGAGTGGCATGGTGAAATCATAACGCTTAAACATGCAGACATTAATGGATGGTGGCTTAAAAATCGCACATTGTCCCGGCTCTAATCCCCAGCCCCCCCATCGTCCCGCGTATTGGCAATGTGATGGCGATCCCTGCATTTTCCCTACAAATGCCTATGCTGAAAAGGCCCTATTATCAAGCAGGTATTTCCAGTGGCCGAGACTGACCCGGCAGGCACCACGGTGGATTCACGGCGCGAGGGACATGAAAACGCGCAACGCGTGGGATAGGTTACATATCGAGGTAAGCACCATGCCGAACGCCATACGCAAATCCACCGCGCCCCATTTGTATGTTATTCGCAACGAGCGCCTTACTCCACCGCCCCACCTGCTGGCCGGAGAACGGGTGTTGCTGTTTGATGGAGAATGCGTATTGTGCCGGCATCTGGTGCAATGGCTTAACCGTGTCGATCCGAGTAAAAAAATTCATTTGGCGACGGTGCAGTCGCTAACCGGCCAGGATCTTTTGCGCTGGGCCGGTTTACCCACCGATAACTTCACCACCATCGCCTACATCGCCAACGGCGAGGTGACGGTCCGATCGGATGCGTTTATTGCCCTGCTGGGACAACTGGGCTGGCCGTGGCGAGCCCTACGGATGATATTGCGCTGTTGCCCGCGCGCGTTGCGCGACGCGGGGTATCGTATGGTGGCCCGTCATCGTTACCAGTGGTTCGGCAAACTGCCGGCGGGTACCCCGCCACCGGTTGATGGACAGGGCCGGCGTTACCTTGATGGCGGCAATCGCTAATGTTTTGTAACCCGCATTAACAATAGCTCTCATTCTTTATGAAGGTAACCTTGGTAGTTTACCTTCATACTGGATCATGTCCATTTGATGATCACCACTCACGCCATGCCTATACAAAAAAGGGGCTATTGCTCCGCTCAGAAACCGCTATTGCGTTGCTCAAGCGGTTGGTAACATGCCAATGAAAGCCGCCGGCGATCTGGCGACGGGGATGTTCCGGTCCCTGCATAATGCTAATTATCGGCTATGGGCCGGAGGCGCGCTGGTCTCCAATATTGGTAGCTGGATGCAGCGCACCGCCCAGGACTGGCTGGTGCTGACCCAGCTTACCCATCACAATGCCACCGCCATGGGCATCGTCACCGCGTTGCAGTTCGGCCCGCAAATAGTACTGCTGCCCCTGACCGGCCTGGTCGCCGATTATGTCGATCGCCGCAGGCTGTTGATGTTTACCCAGGGTGCCATGGGATTACTGGCGCTGGCGCTGGGAATGCTCACCATCACCGGTCTGGTGCAGCTATGGCATGTGTATGTATTTGCCTTTTTATTGGGATGCGTTGGCGCCTTCGACGCGCCGGCGCGCCAGACGTTTGTCGGCGCGCTGGTAAAAGAAGCCGACCTGTCCAACGCCGTGGCGCTCAACTCCACCTCCTTTAACGCCGCCCGCCTGGTGGGGCCGGCCTTGGCCGGCGCGCTGATCGAGTTGGTGGGGTCCGGTTGGCTATTTCTGCTAAACGCCGTGTCGTTTATGGCGGTGATTGCCTCATTGGCCTGTCTGCGCTTGGATCCGGCGCCCCAGCGCGCTCACGCAGCCCGACCGCCCGGCAGTCTTGCCGGCGGTTTTGTGTATGTGTGGCATCATCCGGAACTGAAAACCATCTTGCTGATGATTTTCCTGGTGGGCACCTTTGGTCTGAACTTCCCTATTTTTATTTCTACCATGGCGGTGATGGTGTTTCATAGCGGAGCGGGACAGTATGGGCTATTGAGCGCGATTATGGCCGTTGGGTCGGTGGCCGGCGCGCTGCTGGCCGCCAGGCGGCTTACCTCCGGCTTTATGTTGCTGTTCGGCAATATTTTACTGTTCAGCGCCGGCCTGGCTATCGCGGCGCTGATGCCGAGCTACCTGTTGTTCAGCGCGGCGCTGGTGGTCATCGGCATGACGGCCCAAACGCTCACCACGACGGCTCTGAGCTTGATGCAGCTATCCACCGAGCCGGCGATGCGTGGGCGGGTTATGGCGATCTTTCTCGCCGTGGCGTTGGGCGGCACGCCTGTAGGCGCCTTGATTATCGGCTGGTCGGCGGATAAATACGGACCACGCTGGGGCATGGGCATCGGCTCGGTTTTCTGCTTTACCGCCGCGCTGGTGGGGCTGTTTTACCTGATTAAATATCGACATCTTCGCCTGCGCATCCGGAACGGCCGCCCGCGGCTCACCCTGGAGGGCACCGAGGCGCCCGATGCCTGACGCCCTCGATGCGCCATCGGGGAGGTTTTCATCCGGCACGGTACCCGCCCATCCGCCGGTGCGTCCTACGCCAGAACGCCGCCGATGCGCCGGCCGGCAGAGGTTTATCCCGAACGGCGCCGCGTTAAATAAGCTACCTCACCTCGCCATAACCTACCGGCGTCCACCGATAGCCCGTTTTTCCATCGGAACTGACGTAACCGATGCCGGGAAAAGTAATGTGGGCGCCGGCCACCAGGGTTTGCTGACGCGCCACCAGCGCTAAAAGCGCGGCGCGGGTTTTAACCGCCTGGACGCCATCGGCATCAAATCCAACCGCCAGCTCCGGATGGGCAAACTGCAATGCGGAGTAATGCACGATATCGCCCCAGAATAAGATGCGCTGGCCGCCCTGCTCCAGGATAAAACCGCTATGTCCAGGCGTATGGCCGGGCAGGGCGATGGGCTGCAGGCCGGGCAGCAGATCTTTGCCGGTGGTAAAAAACTTTAGTTTGCCGGCTTGCCGGTAGGGCGTGAGGATATCCGTGGCGCGCTGGAAGCCCGCCTGTTTATCTTTGGATGCCTTGGCGGCGTTGGCGGGTGAGAGCCAGTAATCCGCTTCGGCTTTCGACGTCCAAATCGTCGCGTTCGGATAAGCCGGCTGCCCCTCGGCGTTGACCAAGCCGCCAATATGGTCGCCATGCATATGGGTGAGCAGTACCAGATCCACCTGCTCCGGCGAGTATCCGGCGGCACGAAGATTGGTCGCCACCTGGCCAAAGCCGGCGCCGAGTAACTTACCGCCGCCGCTGTCGATCAAAATCAGATGCTCGCCGGTATTAATTAAAAAGCTGTTAACCGAACCGTTAACCACTTTCGGCGCATTGCCGTTTATCGCCGCGACCTGGCGGTCAAGTTCCGCGGGGGTGGCGTTCTTGAACAGCGTCAACGGAAAGGTGGAGCTACCGTCGTACAATGCGGTGACTTCGGTTTTACCGATCATGATCCGGTAGTAACCGGGGGCCTGGGTCTTGATTTGCGGCGTGGCCGCCTGGGAGGCAGGCAGCACTAGCGCGGCGAGCAGCAGGATGACGACGCGGGTATAAGCTCCGATGGTCATGATTGATTCTCCGCATAAAGGGGGGAAGGAAAGGGTTCCTCTACCTTATCTTTAATTGGTCACTTTTACATCAATTGCATGACTTATCAATACGCTGTCGCAGACTACATAAGAAAATGATCGTGGGCCAGCGGCAACAACAACCCGAGTTAAGGTATCAGGCCTCTTCGCGCAGCAGTTCGCCCAGGATATTATGCTGCTGTAATATCCGCGCCGCGCGGCCGATCTCGGGCGCCAGCCAACGGTCAACCGTATAGGGCGCGACGTCTTGGCGCAATAACGCCCAGGCCCGCCGCGTGCCGGCGCCGCACTTGTCCGGACCGATAAACTCCAGCGCCTGGGCGGCCAGCAGATACTCGATGGCCAGAATTTGCGTCAGGTTGGCCAGCGACCGGTGCAGCTTGAGCGCCGCGCCGGTGCCCATGCTCAAATGATCCTCCTGCAGGCCCGACGTGACAAAATTATCCACCACCGCCGGCTGGGCCAGTTGCCGGTTTTCACCGGTCAGGGCCGCCGCCACGTATTGCGCGATCATCATGCCGGAGTTGACGCCGGGTTCGCTAACCAGAAACGGCGGCAGTCCGCTAACCAGCGGGTTGACTAAACGATCGATACGTCTTTCGGCCACCCCGCCAAGCTCGGCGGCGGCCATCGCCAGCAGATCGGCGGCCATTGCCACCGACTCGCCGTGCGGATTGGCCTGCGAAATCACGCGAAAATTGTCGGGCGTGCCCATTACCAGCGGATTGTCGGTTGCGGCATTCAATTCGATACCGATATGGCGCTGTGCATGGGTTATCTGATCGCGGCAGGCACCGTGAATTTGCGGTATTGAGCGGATACTCAACGCATCTTGGGTGCGCAGCCCCTGGCTGTCGTTGATATTTTGGCTGCCGGTTATCATCATGCGCAAATGTGCGCCCACCGCCTGCATGCCGGGATGCGGCTTTAACGCCAGGATTTCCGGGTCGAACGCGTCACGTTGCCCGCGCAGCGCTTCAAAACTCATGGCGCCGATGACATCCGCCCAGTCCGCCAAACGGACGATATCATCCAGCGCCAGACAACTCAGGCCGGTCATGCAGGGCGTACCGTTTACCAGGCACAGGCCATCCTTCGCGCCGAGCCGCGCCACGCTCAACCCCTCGGCGGCCAGCGCCTCGGCGGCCGGACGGATATCGCCGCGGTAACTGACCGACCCGACGCCCAGCAGCGTCAGGCCGATATGCGCCATATGGGTGAGGTAGCCTACTGAACCTTGCGCCGGCACCTGGGGCGTAATCTGATGGTTAAGCAAATCAAGCAGACCCTGCACCAGGCTGCCCTGGATGCCGGAATGTCCCTGGCTGTAATTGATTACGGCGGCGCAGATAATGGCGCGGGTCTGATCGTTGGCCAGCACCGGCCCCACGCCGCAGGCATGGCTCAGCAGCGTATTACGCGACAGGGCGCTGAGCTGATCATCATGCAACGCGACCTGGCTTAACGCCCCCAGGCCGGTATTGATACCATAGGCCCGCTCGCCGCTGGCCACCACGCGCTCGACTATCGATCGCGCATTGTCGATCCGCGCCCAGGCCGCCGGCGATAGGGTAAACGCCGCGCCGTACCGGGCGACGGCGCTGACGTCCCGCCAATCGAGCGGGCCGTCGCCGCAGATCACGTTCTCAGGTAAAACCATCTTGCCGCACTCCCTTATCACCTGCGTTGCCATTGATCCGGGCGCTCACTGCGCCCGTTGTTGATGACTGGAGATAAACTGTCGAAAACGTTCGGACGAAGGGTCGTTAAACAACGCTTCCGGCGTCCCCTGAGCTTCAATATTGCCCTGATGCATAAACACCACTCGGTTCGATACGCCTCGGGCAAAACCCATTTCGTGGGTCACCACCAGCATGGTGCGCCCCTCTTCCGCCAAGGCGCGCATCACCCTCAACACTTCGCCGACCAGTTCAGGGTCCAGCGCGGAGGTGGGCTCATCAAACAGCATCACCTGCGGATCCATCGCCAGCGCGCGGGCAATGGCCACCCGCTGTTGCTGGCCGCCCGAAAGCTGCGCCGGGTAAAAATCACGGCGCTCGTACAGGCCGACCTTCTCCAGCAGCCGCTCGCCCTGCTCGATACAAAGCCGCCGGGGCCGCTTGAGCACATGCAGCGGGGCTTCGATTACGTTTTGCAGCACCGTCATATGAGACCAGAGATTGAAATTCTGGAAGACCATTCCCAGCTTGGCGCGGATCCGGTCTATCTGGTGCCGGTCGGCCGGCAGTTGATGCCCCAGCCGATGCCGCTTCATCACGATGGTCTCGCCGCCAATGGCGACGGTGCCTTCATCCGGTGTTTCCAACAGGTTGATGCAACGCAAAAAGGTGCTTTTCCCTGAGCCGCTGGCACCCAGGATGGAGATCACCTCACCCTGGCGAGCGTCTAGGGAGATCCCCTTTAGCACCCGCTGGTCACCAAAGGATTTACTGATGCCGATCATCGACAGCGTAATGGGGGCAGGTTTTATCATGTTCTCTCCCGCAACGGGTTCTTGCCGCCGGTGCCGGTATCGGGCGGCGTGGGGGTGGTTAAGGTTTGGACCGCCAGGGGACGCGGCCGACGATGGCGTGAGAGCCTGGACTCCCAGACGGCAAATAGGCGCACCAGGATAAAATTAAGCAAGAGATAAATCAGCGCCGCACAGACAAACACCTCCATCGTGCGGTAGGTCCGCTGAATAATTTGCTGCGCCACGCCGGTCACATCCCAAACGGTCACCAGGCTGGCGAGCGCGGTGGACTTCACCAGCAAAATGGCCTCGGTAGAGTACGCCGGCAGCGCATAGCGTAGTGCGATTGGCGCGATAATACGGCGGGTCAAAACCCAGCGCGACATGCCGTTGGCCATACCGGCCTCGATCTGGCCGTGAGGAATGGAGAGCAAGCCGCCGCGGATAATTTCGGCGGTATAGCCGGCGGTGCATAATGCCAGCGCCAGCACGGCGCATAGGTAGGGCGACCGTAACACCGGCCAGAACAGGCTGGCGCGCACCGCCTCGAACTGACCCAGGCCGTAATACAATAAGAACATCTGGATCAACAGCGGCGAGCCGCGAAATACCGTCATGTAACCACGGGCGAAATAACTTAGCAGCGGATTGCGGCTGACGCGCAGCGACACGATAACCAGCGACAGTAGCCCACCCAGGAGCAAAGAGCTGAAAAACAGGCCCAGCGTCGTCGGCAAGGCCGCCAATAACTTAAGCATGGTGTCGCTAAGAAACGCAAAATCAATCATAGAATGTGTTCCAGCGGTAATACCGGGTTAGCGGGCGGCAAACTGGGTTTTTCGCGAGCGTCCCAGACGTTGTTCGGCTTTGCTAAACACGCGATTCGACAAGCCGGTCAACACCAGGTAACACGCGCCGCCTATAATTTAAAAAGTGAAATAGTGGCGCGTTGAGCCGGCCGCCACCTGGCTGGCGCGCATAAGCTCGACGATACCGGTCACCGACACCAGCGCCGAGTCTTTCAAACTCATCTGCCACACGTTCGCCAGGCCGGGCAGTGAAAAGCGCAGCACCTGGGGAATCACCATCCGGCGCAGCACTCCAGGCCGGGTCATGCCAATGGCATATGCCGCTTCCAGCTCGCCAGGACTGATGGCCAGCGCCGCCCCGCGATATACTTCTCCCTGATAGGAGCCGGAAATCATGCCGATCGCCAGCGCGCCAATCAAAAACGCGGGCACTTCAATATACCCGTCGGCGCCAAAGGCCTGGCCAATCAGAGTCAGTAAACCCGAACCGCCGAAATAGAACAGATAGATAATCAGCAGCTCGGGAATACCGCGAAAAATCACCGAATAACCTTCGCCAAGCCACCGCAATATGCGTTTATTTGACAGCCTGGCGCAGGCCACCAGCCCGCCAAATATTGCGCCGACCAGCAGCGCGGCCAAGGTCAGGGCGACGGTGGTCAACGCGGCGGCCAACAGCAATCTGCCCCACCCTTGGTCGCCAAATCCCAGTGTATCCAGCATAATCGTCACCCTCGATGTTCTGCCGCCGAATGTGCCTGTACCCTTTACTTTAGGCCAGGCGGTTGACCGCGCCGCCGCGATCCCCGCCGCTTATCGATTTCCCCACGCGTGGCTTACGGCGTAACATCGGTCTTAAACCATTTTTCGCTGAGTTTTTTCACCGTACCATCCGCCAGGGCGGTTTTAATCGCCGCGTCAAACTTGGCTTTCAAGTCTTGGTCGCTCTTACGCACGCCCAAAGCCTCGCCTTCACCCCAGATGGGGCCGCCGATCTTGGGCCCGCTAAAGCCTAAGTTTTTATTTTCCGGACGAGACAGAATCGACGTAAAGAACGTGACGTCATCAAACACCGCATCGATTCGCCCAGCCTGCAGATCGAGAACGGCGTCCGCCGACGCGTTATATTCCCGCACCGTGGCGATATCCTTGAAATAACTGTCGATAAAAGGCGTATACACGGTGCCGGAGGCGATGCCGATGGTTTTACCTTTCAATGCGTTGCGCAGTCCGGCAATCGCCGGCCCGATGGCGGCGGGATCGTTGGTTAATTTGACAATGGCACCCTCACCGGTCGCCTCAGGCAGCAGTTTCCCACCCACCGAAACGAAACTGGCGGCGGTGGCGGCATAAGGCAGAGTGAAATCAATCACCTGCCGCCGTTCCGGGGTAATCACAATCGCATCCATCAACAGGTCGAATTTTCCCGCCTGGAGTCCCGCAATCATACCGTCCCAATTTTGTACTACCAATTTGCATTGGATCTGCATGCGCTCACACAGAATCGTCATCAGTTCCGGCTCAAACCCGCTCAGTTTGCCGCCCGGCAGAGTCAGATTCCAGGGTTCATAGCTGCCTTCGGTGGCGATAGTGACCTTCTTCCACTCTTTGGCCTGCGCCGGTAGCGCCAGCAACACCGCCGAGGCGACGATGCTTCCCAGCAAAATACCCGCGAATACGCTTTTTCGTTGCATTGATTGGCTCCCCAGAACAAACGGCTGATTATGTACATGTATATACAACAGCAAGCAAATCGGGGGCCAAAAGTCGTTCAGGGAGGAAAATAAATTTAAGGTCTACTAAACAGAGGATTAAGCACGATGGCGCCGTCAGAAGGGGTGCGCCGGTCAGCGATAGGTATCATTATGGTGCATACGGGCAACCTATGCCCTATTTTGATCCCGGCGCGGTTCTCGACGGACGGCGTGCTACGCCGTCAATCAGGAACCGGGCGGATCCTTTAGCTCATCTGCCGATCGTCAACATACTTGCGTTTATCCGGCGGCGGCGGGAAATACTGATATAGCCAGGTTTCGCTCAGCGTCTGTCCCTGGCAGCGCAGAAACATCCGCAGCTCTACCGGGTCCACCGAGTCGCTGTCCGGCGTCCAGTCAAACAGGATGCGATAGCCATTCATCGGTTCCACGAACAAAATTTCAATATTATCGATTTTGCCCCGGGAAGGGGTGATCACCGGTTCGATGCCCTTGGGCGCGGCGGCGATAATATCACCACCGACGAAATCGATGGCAAACCGCCGTGCCCATTTTTCCGGGTAATGTTCGCCGGGCGCCCAACCCTCGGGAAACCCACCCATTCCGGTCCGGGTCGCCTTTACCCGCGCCAGCGGGCTGGTCACCGGCGGTTCCCCGCTCCAATACAGGCGATAGCTGTAGGTGTACTCTCCGCCTGCCTGGATGGGCTCCGCGGGCTGCCAGAAACAGACAATATTATCCAGCGTTTCGCCGGTGGTGGGGATCTCCATCAGGTTAACCGCCCCTTTGCCCCAGTCACCCACCGGCTCGACCCACAGACCGGGG
>JAATGH010000477.1 GCA_015654745.1 Enterobacterales bacterium | reverse complement strand
GTAAAGCGCAGCACATGCCATAAATAACTGTCGGACCACCATAGCCGCCAATGCGGCGGCGGGGCATTGAACCATAGTGCGCCGATAACGATAAGGGCAATCGCCGTTAACGCCAGCGCGGCCAGCAGTCCGGGCCATAACCACCGAGGAATCATTGGCTTACTGCGCGCAACCACTCCTGGGTCCAGTCGGCGCGTTTTGCCGCCACGTCTTCGGACGTGAAGGTCAACGTTTTGGCGGGTAACGCGTCAAAACCAGCCGGAAGCGGGGTCTTAATCACCGGGTACATCCAATTTCCGGTTGGAATGGTTTGCTGGAAGGCGGGTGAAACAACAAAATGCATAAATTGTTGCGCCAGCTCGGGGTGTTTACTGGCGGCCAACTGACCGGCCACCTCGACCTGCAGGTATTGTCCTTCGCTAAAGGAGGCTGCCGCATAGTTGTCTTTTTTCTCCTCAACAATGTGGTATGCCGGCGACGTGGTGTAGCTCAGCACCATATCCGCTTCCCCTTTCAGAAACAGGCCATACGCCTCGCTCCACCCTTTGGGCACCGTAACGGTTTTTTTCGCTAATCGCTGCCATGCCTGTGGCGCATCATCGCCATAGACTTTTTTCACCCATAACATCAAGCCCAAACCGGGCGTGCTGGTCCGCGGATCTTCATAAATGATTTTCAGCGGTGTCGGGCCGTCTATCAGTTCGTGCAGACTTTTAGGCGGATTTTTCAGGCGGTTTTTATCGTAAACGAAGGCAAAGTAGCCGTAATCAAACGGCAGGAAGGTCGCGTTGTGCCAACCGTCAGGTAGGTTTAACCCGGCGGTGTCCACACGATGGTCGGCAAATAAATGCGTGTCCTGGGCGGCTTTAAGCAAATTGTTATCCAATCCCAGCACGACGTCGGCATCGCTGTTTTTGCCTTCGATACGCAGACGATTCAATAACGCCACGCCGTCTGCCAGCACGACATATTTCAGCTCGCAGCCGCATTGTTTCTCGAAAGCGGTTTTTACCGCCGGTCCGGGACCCCACTCAGATGCAAAGGAATCATAGGTTAGTACGGTAAGAACAGGTTTTGCCAGCGCCGGAGCGGTAGCCAGAAGTAACAGGCAGGGAAACCATTGTTTTAACACTTTGCGCTCCTGAAAAAAAAGGTGGCAAAGGTTTTTGAGGCGATAAAGCACACTCTCAAATCCCTTCGCCGGTATTAACCGGATAAGGTTCGACGGGTTTACTCTCAGCGATCGTCCGGCGCAGCATCGTGCCGGATATTTCGCACCCCGTTGAGAACAATTTTGATTGTAATGGTTTTATGCATGGCTTTCCAACACTACACGGCGATCTTAGTCTTCCGGCGGTGCGAACCAGGCGGATTTAAAATCAAACCATCCCAAGGCGTTCATACGGATACCGCGCATGCTGCGCTGTCCCTGCAGAATCAGCCAGTGGTGAAATAACGGATGCAGGTGGTGGCCGGCGACCAGGCTTCGGCTCCAATCGGCCATAGACAGCCGTTTATGCCGCCACTCGTGCAGCTCGGGGCGCATGTCCGTCTGTAAACACTGGTGCATAAGCGGCAGTTCATAAAAGGTGGCGAACAGCGAGTATTCCAGTGGCGAGTAAAAATTGGCGCTGCCAAGCCAGATATCGCTCTCGGCGGCGCCATTGTGCCAGGTTTCGTAGTCCACGACAGCGATCGCCAGCTCGACGCCGAGCCGCGCCAACACCTCTCTGAGCACTCGGCATAAATCGTCAAATTCGGTATGGGCATGATAAAGGGTCAGGGTGATGCGGCTCAGCCCGGCGGGTTTGGGCCGTGGGTGGGCGACAGAGGAATGATGCCAGCGGGGCAAAATGCCATACGCCGGCGACCAGTAATGTTGGTATTCCGCACCGGCCTGCGTCAGCAAAGAGATCGGGTCAATATTTTCACTCAGCCAGCGGCGAATCTCGCCATCTTGCATCAGCGGCGAGCGCCGATCGTAGAGTAGAAAATAACACCCTTCTTCCAGCCGGGTTTCCAATTCGTTTTGGTCACTATTATCACCCTGCAGCTGTACGCCTGAATAGCTTAGTTCAGCGCTAAGTTCTGGTAATACCCAAATATTGACTTCATCAATCAGCGCCCGATAACCAAAGTAGTCATCAAAGGCGGTAATTTTCAGCAGGCTTTGACGGTTGTCGCGCACGCAATAAGGCCCGGTGCCGATGGGCCGCTGGGCAAAGCCGGGCAGCGTGCGCCACTCTTGGGGCACAATCATTGCCGGTACGCTGCCCAGTAGCCAAGGCAGCCATTCATCCGGCTCGGTTAATGCAATATCCACAATGTTGGCCATGGGTGAGGATACGGCGGCGATATGTTGGTATAACTTATGATTTTTAAGCCGTTGTAGCGAAAGGCAGACATCTTCACCGGTCAGTTCTCTGCCGTTATGGAAATGAATAGCCGGACGCAGGTAAAAACGCCACTGTAACGGAGAGATCGGTTGCCAATGGTGGGCCAAATCCGCTTCCAGTTCCCCATTTTCCTCGTTTATCCGGGTCAGTCCGCTAAAAAGTTGCCGCACGATGTGGTTTTCCGATCGGCGTAGCGGGGTGCCGGGCATCAAATTCAGCAACGGGCGGTAATACATGACCCGCAGTATGTGCTTACCCTGCCGAAAGCTGCGGCCCAAATGAGAAAGCAACATCTGGCGCACCGTCTCTTTATCGCCCACCAGTTGGACTAATTGATCGATATGATCCTGCTCCAATAAGTCCTCGGCACGCTGTTGCTGCAGCGCCAAGCCGGTATAAAGGAAGGTAAGATGTGAGCGTTTGCCGCGTCCGGCAGCCGATTGCCACTCCAGCCAGCCCTTTTCTTGCATGGTTTTAAGCAGCGACCGGACATGACGGCGGGAACAGCTGAGCGTGAGCGCCAGTTCCTGCAGGGTAGTTTCCTGCGGCTGGCCCTGGCAGCGTTGCCAGAGATGGATAAACTGCTGTTGTAGGCGTGATGAAGCCATAAAAGAGGAACTCCCCCGGAAAAGCCATCTGTTTTTCTTCCGCTATAATAAGCCGATACTATTTTTGTCGAAAGGAGTCAGTGGGGGAAATATGCCAGCGTTAATCTTGCGGCGGTTTTACCAGCGCTATTTTATTGCGCTAGATCCAAAAGCAATACCTGAGCCGAACGATACCGCCAGCGCTAGGCGAATGGCATTGTTATTACAGGTTACCCAATGGCAGATAGCCACGTTATCGGAAGAAGAGTACCGGCAATGGAATTAGCGCTTGCCGTATCTCTGCGATGGGCCGTTGAATCACTGTGGTAATAGCACCAGTGGTCTGAGGTAAAGGCAAGGATGCCGTGATAGTGACAAACGTAGTTCTGAGTATTGGTGTTTTCACCAGCCGGCGGTGTGAACCGACCGGCTTTTTTTTGTGCGCCGACGCAGCCGCGGCGTTATTGCTTGCGACCTATGCCGCAGAATGCGTCAGCGCATCAGGTTCCGCGCAGCTCAATCCTTAATGCAAAAACACCGGCTGCCTAGCCTCATAACCCGCGATGGTCTCGTCATGCTGCAGCGTCAGGCCGATGCTATCCAGGCCGTTGATCATGCAGTGCTTGCGAAAAGCGTCAATCTCAAATGGATAAACCTGTTCGCCGGCAATGACCTGCTGGCGTTCCAGGTCCACCGTAAAGGCCACGCCTTCCTGGGCGGCGACCAGATTGAATAACGTATCCACCTGTGCCGCCGGCAGGGCGATGGGCAGCAATTGGCTATTAAAACTATTGCCGTAAAAGATATCGGCGAAGCTGGGAGCTATCACCACCTGAAAGCCATAATCCGCCAGCGCCCAAGGTGCGTGCTCACGAGACGAGCCACAACCGAAGTTCTCCCGTGCCAATAAAATGCTGGCACCGCGATAGCGCGGTTGATTAAGCACAAAATCCGGATTAGGTTGCTGGCCGGCATCGTCCAGAAAGCGCCAATCGTTAAATAAATGCTGCCCAAATCCGGTGCGGGTGACTTTCTGCAAAAACTGTTTGGGGATAATGGCGTCGGTATCCACGTTCGCGGCGTCCAACGGCGCCACCAGACCGGTATGTTGTGTAAATTTTGCCATGTTGCTGTGTCCCTTAATGTAAATCACGAATGTCGGCAAAATGGCCGGTCACCGCCGCGGCCGCCGCCATGGCCGGACTGACCAGGTGGGTTCGTCCGCCCCGGCCTTGACGACCTTCGAAATTACGGTTGCTGGTGGACGCGCAGCGTTCACCAGGGTTGAGGCGATCGTTATTCATCGCCAGGCACATGGAGCAACCCGGCAGCCGCCACTCGAATCCGGCATCCAAAAAGATCTTGTCCAGGCCTTCGGCCTCGGCTTGAGCCTTCACCGGACCGGATCCCGGCACCACAATGGCCTGCACGCCGCTGGCAACGCGACGACCTTTGGCAATCGCCGCGGCCGCGCGCAGATCTTCGATGCGGGAATTGGTGCAAGAACCAATAAATACTTTATCGATGGCCACATCGGTCAGTCGAATCCCCGGCTGCAGGTCCATATAGGCCAAGGCCTTTGCCGCCGAGCTGCGTTCCGCCGGGTCGCTGAACGAGTCAGGCGCCGGGATCTTTTGATCGATGGCAATGACCTGACCGGGATTGGTCCCCCAGGTGACCTGCGGCGCGATATCTTCCGCGCGCAATGTAACCACTTTGTCAAACACCGCGTCATTATCGGATTGCAGCGTATTCCAATACGCAATCGCCTGCAGCCAGTCGTCGCTTTTCGGCGCGAACTGTCGGCCCTGCAAATAGGCGTAGGTGGTATCGTCAGGCGCCACCAGACCGGCTTTGGCACCCATTTCAATCGCCATATTGCACAACGTCATGCGACCCTCCATGCTCAAGGACGTGACCGCCGCGCCGCAAAATTCCACCACATGGCCGGTACCGCCGGCTGAACCGATTTTCCCGATCACCGCCAGTACAATATCCTTGGCGGTGATGCCGATGGCGGCATTGCCGGTCACTTCCACTTTCATGGTTTTGGCGCGGCCCTGTTTCAGGGTCTGCGTGGCCAGTACATGCTCCACTTCGGAGGTGCCGATACCGAAGGCCAGCGCGCCGAAAGCGCCATGGGTGGCGGTATGGGAGTCGCCGCAGACGATGGTCATGCCCGGCAATGTCATGCCCTGTTCAGGACCGATGACGTGCACAATGCCTTGATAAGGATGATTCAGGTCATACAGCTGGATGTTGAACTCTTTGCAGTTTTTGATCAGTTCCTGCATCTGGATCCGCGCCATTTCGCCACTGGCGTTAATATCCCGGGTCTGGGTGGAAACATTATGATCCATGGTGGCAAAGGTCTTCGACGGCTGGCGTACCGGGCGTCCCATGGCCCTCAGCCCGTCAAACGCCTGTGGGGACGTCACTTCGTGCACCAAATGGCGATCTATATATAACAATGGCGTCTCATCGGCTGTCTCAACGACAACATGCGCATCATATAATTTTTGATATAACGACTTGCCCATACTATTTAAGCCCCCTGAGTAATATAACCGGCGATGATGGTGCCCAGTTCATCGGTACCGACCGACTTGCCGCCACCGGCGAGGTCGGCGGTACGGTGGCCGGCTTCCAGTGCATGGTTCACCGCCAGCTCAATGGCGTCCGCGGCCTGGTCCAATCCCAGGCTGTAGCGCACCAGCAGCGCGAGGGAGAGAATTTGCGCCACCGGGTTGGCCAGGTTTTTCCCGGCAATATCCGGCGCCGAGCCGCCCGCGGGCTCATACAGCCCGAAGCCTAGTTCGTTAAGGCTGGCCGAGGGCAGCATGCCCATGGATCCGGTAATCATGGCGCATTCATCGGAAAGAATATCGCCAAATAAATTGGAGCACAGCAGAACATCAAACTGGGAGGGATCTTTAATCAACTGCATGGTGGCGTTGTCGATATATAAATGAGACAAGGCGACATCAGGGTAGTCACGCGCTATTTCATTGACAATTTCACGCCAGAGAATCGAACTTTGCAGTACATTGGCCTTGTCGATGGAGGTGACGATACTGCGGCGCTTGCGGGCTGATTCAAAGGCAATGCGCGCAATGCGCTCGATTTCGAAGCGATGGTAGACTTCGGTATCAAAGGCGCGTTCATGCATGCCGCTGCCTTCCCGGCCTTTCGGCTGGCCGAAATAGATGCCGCCGGTTAATTCCCGCACGCACAGTATATCAAAACCGCGGGCGGCAATATCGGCCCGCAGGGGGCAAAACGCCTCCAGCCCAGGGTAAAGCTTGGCGGGACGCAGATTGCTAAACAGTTTAAAATGTTTGCGCAGCGGCAATAAGGCACCCCGTTCCGGCTGCTCGGCCGGCGGCAAATGCTCCCATTTCGGCCCGCCCACGGAACCGAACAAAATGGCGTCTGCCTGTTCACAGCCGCTGACGGTAGCCGCCGGAAGCGGATGGCCATGCTTATCGATGGCGGCACCGCCAACGTCGTATTCGCTGGTGGTGATGCGCTGGGAAAACCGCTCGCGTACGGCGTTTAATACCTTATACGCCTGCGCCATCACTTCCGGGCCGATGCCGTCGCCCGGCAGTACCGCTATATGATATGTCTTGCTCATGTTCACACCGTTTCCTGATAATCCCGTTTATTGTTGTGCCCTTGCAGGCGCTGCAGCTCAATTTCCACCTGCTGTGCCCGCCAGATATTATTCATTACATGCACCATTGCCTTGGCCGAGGATTCGATAATATCGGTATCCAGGCCGACCCCGTGGAAACGGCGGCCATGGTATTCCACCACGATATCCACCTGGCCGAGCGCATCGCGGCCCTGTCCTTTGGCGGTCAACTGGTATTTTTGCAGGGTAATGGGGTAATCGGTAATGCGATTTAACGCTTGATAAACCGCGTCCACCGGGCCGTTGCCGGTGGCGGCTTCGGCTTTTATTTCGTCGCCACAAGACAGTTTTACCGACGCCGTGGCCATATCCCCGGAGCCCGATTGAACGCTGAAATAGTCCAGACGAAAATGTTCAGGTTCTTCCTGTTGCCTGCTGATAAACGCCAGCGCTTCCAAATCATAATCAAACACCTGGCCTTTCTTATCCGCCAACTTGACGAAGGCGGCATACAGTTCATCCAGGTTATAATCATGTTCTTGATAGCCCATCTCCTGCATCCGATGCTTCACCGCCGCGCGACCGGAGCGCGAGGTCAGGTTTAACTGAACTTCCTTAAGGCCGATGCTTTCCGGGGTCATGATTTCGTAGTTTTGGCGATTTTTCAGCACGCCGTCTTGATGAATACCCGAGGAGTGGGCGAAAGCGTTGGAACCGACGATGGCTTTATTGGCGGGAATCGGCATATTGCATAATTGGCTGACGATCTGACTGGTACGATAAATTTCCTGATGGTTGATATTGGTGTGTACACCCATAATATCGGCCCGTACTTTGATCGCCATGATCACTTCTTCCAGCGCGGTGTTGCCGGCGCGTTCGCCAATGCCGTTCAGGGTGCCTTCCACCTGTCGGGCTCCGGCCTGGATCGCTGATATTGAGTTACCGACCGCCATGCCCAAATCGTCGTGGCAATGCACCGAGATAATAGCCCGATCGATATTGGGCACTCGCTGGTAGAGCGACGTGATGATGCCGCTGAACTGCAAGGGGGTAGTATAACCGACGGTGTCGGGAATATTGATCGTGCTCGCCCCGGCGTTAATGGCGGCTTCCACAATTCGACACAGATTATCAATAGGGGTACGACCGGCGTCCTCGCAGGAGAACTCCACGTCATCGGTATAGTTGCGTGCGCGTTTTACCGACTGCACCGCCATCTCCATGACCTGCTCAAAACTCCGTTTCAGCTTGGATTCAATATGCAAGGTTGATGTGGCCAGGAAGACATGGATACGAAACGCCTCGGCTACCCGCAGCGCTTCGGCGGCCACGTCAATATCTTTCTCTACGCAGCGCGCCAGGCCGCAGACTCGGCTGTTCTTAATGTGACGGGCAATGGTTTGCACTGACTCAAAATCACCGGGGGAGGACACCGGGAAGCCGACTTCCATAACGTCGATGCCCATTCTTTCCAACGCCAGGGCGATTTGCAGTTTCTCTTTGACACTCAGGCTAGCTTGCAATGCCTGCTCGCCATCACGCAGAGTGGTATCGAAAATAATTACGTGTTCGCTCATGGTTCATCCTATGGTTTTTTTTGGCGCGCACTGCAGGCATAAAAAAACCCGCGCAGTGCGCGGGTTTTTTTATCTGGAACGGTCGAGTCAGTTTTTAACTCCGAGTACCAGCGTACCGCGCATCGTGGGTGCGAGTAGTAGTAGGCCTAGTAGACGGATAGAAACAGACATCATTACGTAGTATTCCAGATCATGAATAGGTGTATGCCATTATTGGTACAGGAATCATTAAAGCTTGTCAATAATTAATAGGCGCGAGCATTTGCTTTCACCTGGCACGTCGCCGGTGTGCTGGCTGCATTGAGATCCCGCCCTGGAATTATGCGCTTTTCAGCAGTAATGTTAACGTGCTGTAATTAGTTTATTAAGCAGGTTTTTGATGGTAAATTCAGCTATTTGATGGCTTTTTATAGTGAATAAGGAGTCTTTCACCGAGTAAAAATTATTGCCGGGTCGAGGGCGCCGTTTTTTGCCATTTGCCTGCCCCATCAACTGGCGTTATCGTTACCGGTCATAAATTAATAACAAAAATAATGCAGGGGCAGTTTTTCTCTTCCCTTAATCATCAAACGGCAGCCTCTGTTGCGCTGCCGGAGAACCTACGTAAGCCTGGAGGCAAACCCATGGAGATGTTGTCAGGAGCCGAGATGGTAGTCCGGTCGTTAATCGACCAGGGCGTGAAACATATATTCGGTTATCCCGGCGGAGCCGTATTGGACATCTATGATGCGCTGCATACGGTGGGAGGAATTGAACATATTTTGGTGCGCCATGAACAAGGTGCGGTACATATGGCCGACGGCTATGCGCGCGCTACCGGTAATGTCGGCGTGGTGCTGGTGACGTCCGGCCCCGGCGCCACCAACGCGGTGACCGGCATTGCCACCGCCTATATGGATTCCATCCCGCTGGTGGTGATCTCCGGCCAGGTGGCGAGCTCGCTAATTGGTTTTGACGCCTTTCAGGAATGCGACATGGTGGGGATCTCCCGCCCGGTGGTTAAACACAGCTTCTTGGTGAAACGAACCGAGGATATCCCCGGTATATTAAAAAAAGCCTTTTACCTGGCGTCCACCGGCCGGCCGGGCCCAGTGGTCATTGATGTGCCGAAGGATATTGTCAATCCGGCCAATAAGTTCCCTTATCTGTATCCGGACTCCGTTTCCCTTCGCTCGTACAATCCCACGGTACAGGGGCACAAAGGCCAAATCCGCCGCGCCTTGCAAACTCTACTGGGCGCGGAGCGGCCGGTGCTCTATGTCGGTGGCGGGGCGATCACCTCGGGTTGTCACCGTGAACTGCGCCAACTGGCCGAAAAGCTCAATCTTCCGGTGGTGAGTTCCCTGATGGGGTTGGGCAGCTTTCCCGGCACGCATCGGCAGAGCCTGGGTATGCTGGGCATGCATGGTACCTATGAAGCCAATATGACCATGCACCGCGCCGATGTGATTTTTGCCGTAGGGGTGCGCTTTGACGATCGCACCACTAATAATTTATTAAAATACTGTCCTGACGCCACGGTCTTGCATATTGATATCGACCCGGCATCGATTTCCAAAACCGTCCCGGCGGATGTGCCCATTGTTGGCGACGCGCGCCAGGTACTGTTTCAAATGCTGGAACAGCTTGAGCAGGCGGATACCCAACAGCCTTTCGATGCCCTGCGCGATTGGTGGCAGGATATTGAGCAATGGCGTGCCCGGCACTGCCTGGATTACGACCACACCAGCGGTAAGATCAAACCGCAGGCGGTCATTGAGATGTTGTATCGTCTTACCGATGGTAAAGCCTATGTCACATCGGATGTGGGGCAGCATCAAATGTTCGCGGCGTTGTACTATCCGTTCGATGAACCCCGCCACTGGATTAACTCCGGCGGGCTGGGCACCATGGGCTTCGGTTTGCCCGCGGCCCTTGGCGTGAAGCTGGCGCTGCCCGACGAGACCGTTATCTGCGTCACCGGCGATGGCAGTATTCAGATGAATATCCAGGAGCTCTCCACGGCGCTGCAATATGGCTTGCCGGTGGTTGTGGTCAGTCTCAACAATCGCTATCTGGGCATGGTAAAACAATGGCAGGATATGATTTATTCCGGCCGTCATTCGCAATCCTATATGCAGTCGCTGCCGGATTTCGTCAAGCTAGCGGAAGCCTACGGCCACGTGGGTATCTCAATCCAGTCGCCGGATGAGCTGGAAAGCAAATTAGCCGAGGCACTGGCGCAAAAAAACCGTCTGGTGTTTGTGGATGTGATGGTTGATGGTACGGAACACGTCTACCCCATGCAAATTCGCGGCGGTGGAATGGATGAAATGTGGCTAAGCAAAACGGAGAGGACCTGATCATGCGCCGGATTTTATCAGTATTATTAGAAAATGAATCGGGCGCCCTGTCACGGGTCATCGGTCTGTTCGCCCAGCGCGGCTACAATATCGAAAGTCTCACCGTGGCCCCCACCGACGATCCCACCTTGTCCCGCATGACAATTCAAACCGTGGGCGACGCCAAGGTATTGGAGCAAATTGAGAAACAGCTGCACAAGCTGATTGACGTACTGCGCGTCAGCGAACTAGGACAAGGTTCCCATGTGGAACGGGAAATCATGCTGGTAAAAGTGCAGGCCAGCGGCGCGGGGCGCGAGGAAGTAAAACGCTGCGCCGATATTTTTCGTGGGCAAATTGTGGATGTCTCGCCGGCGATGTATACAGTGCAATTGGCCGGCACCAGCGATAAATTAGACGCTTTCCTGGCGACCCTACGGGAAGTCGGCGACATTGTTGAGGTGGCGCGCTCGGGTATTGTGGGACTGGCGCGTGGCGACAAAGTGATGCGCTAAAGATACCCGTCATACTTCGCGCCGCAGGGGCGTTGGCTGTATTACTCGGGTCATCCGTGAGCCTCGCCCCTGCGGGGCCGCCGCAGGCGGCGTTCAAATCTGCTCCCGGCAGATTTGTCGGGTCAGCACATTTCAGCGCTTATCGGTAGGGCGGATTATCATGGGGTGCTTTTCGCCGCTTTTCCCCGTCTAAACGGCTTTTATCCTCAAAGAATCTGCAATTGTAACGTTTCAGCTTTTTCCGTGGCGGTATTTACTTCTTAGCGTTTTCTGCTGATAGTTGTAGCATAGCCAAACACCCCGTTGAGACTATGGATATCACGGGCATTGTTAAATCTTTCAGCGCCAAGGAGTCTATGTGAAACTGGATGAAATCGCGCGCCTGGCCGGCGTTTCGCGCACTACCGCCAGTTATGTGATAAATGGCAAGGCGAAGCAGTATCGCGTAAGCGATAAAACCGTGGAAAAAGTGATGGCGGTAGTGCGTGAGCATAACTATCATCCGAATGCGGTGGCGGCAGGACTCAGGGCAGGCCGAACCCGTTCGATTGGGCTGGTTATCCCGGACTTGGAAAACACCAGCTATACCCGGATCGCCAATTATTTAGAACGCCAGGCCCGCCAGCGCGGTTATCAGTTATTGATCGCCTGTTCAGAAGACCAGCCTGATAATGAAATGCGCTGTGTCGAACATTTATTGCAACGACAAGTCGACGCCATTATCGTCTCCACCGCATTGCCGCCTGAGCATCCGTTTTACCAGCGCTGGGCCACGGATCCGTTTCCCATTATCGCGCTGGATCGCGCCCTTGATCCTGAACATTTTATCAGCGTGGTGGGAGCGGATCAGGACGATGCGGAAATGTTGTACCGGGAACTGCGCCATTTTACCGGCAACGCGATCCTCTATTTAGGCGCGCTGCCTGAGCTGTCGGTAAGTTTTTTACGGGAGCAGGGTTTTCGGCAAGGCTGGAGCGGCGATGAACGCCAGCCGGACTTCCTGTACGCCAATAGCTACGAGCGCTCGTCATCCGCGGCGCTGTTCAGTCAATATCTGGAAACCCATCCCATGCCGCAGGCGATATTTACCACATCGTTCTCGCTGCTGCAGGGCATCATGGATGTGACGCTCAAACGCAACGGCCGTCTGCCGTCGGACCTGGCGATCGCCACCTTTGGCGACAATGAATTATTGGACTTCCTAGAATGCCCGGTACTGGCCGTGGCGCAGCGTCACCGGGAAGTGGCGGAACGGGTGCTGGAATTGGTGTTGGCCAGCCTGGATGAACCGCATCGGCCGAAACCCGGGCTAACCCGTATCAGACGCAGCCTGTTCCGTCGCGGCTCACTCAGCCGAGTTTGATAAACGCCGCCGGTTCGGCGAGGTTTTAACGGATAATGCCGCCGGCCATGGCCGGCGCAGGCTTATTGGACATACCCCGCAACATGAAATAGCCGACGGCAGTATTCTAAGAAATAGCCGTAGACGACCCCCAGAATCATTGAACTTATCGCGTTTGACGTGACCGCCGTCATGATTTGATGCGAGTCAGCGCCTACCGCCAGCAAAATCAACACATAAACCGGGGACTGGAAGCTAACATAGGCCGTCAAATCGGCGAGATTACGCACCCAGAATCGGCCGGGGCAGCGGTGGCGCGCCAGGCGCAGCATCGCATCGCGGTACAGGCCGAATGGCCACGCGATGGCGATATTCACCGGTACCGCCACCAGTCTTGAGGACAAGGATTGTTGCAGCGTCATGCCGGACAAAAAGACTTCAATGATTAGCCCGGCGATAAAGCAATATACCACTAGCGCGAAGGTGTCAGCCGCAGCCATGCGTAAACGTGACGAGCGCGAAAACATAACGGGTAACTCCATGGAAAAGTCTCGGTAAAATAGGTAATGCTGCAATAGTTAACATTCTATAGTATTTTATTGTGCATATTTTATGACACATAGCTTACATCACTGGCTGTAAGTAGTTAACTAGCTATAAATATTTATTTATTAGTTAAATATAGCAGATAAAACCTAAAAAAATATTCAACGGGTTCAGTTAAACTATTTAGTATGGTTTAAACCATAAAGTCCATGTTTTTCAAATTGTTGGATTATCTAACCTGGCGGGCCGCCTTTACAGGGGAGGGAGCCTGGTTTTGGCGCGTTGAGGAGGGGGGATCGACTATTACCATACTAAAAATGATGATTAAGAATATTCTGGATTGGGTAATTAAACTGGACATTCCCAAATAAAAAACGGAGATAAAATCGCCAGTAACATAGGTAAATAAAAGTAAAGCTAAAATGTATTAGCGTCTGTGGTGGGAATATATTTCACCGATAATTTGGCTTTGCGAAAAGCAAAGGGGTAAGAAAAACCCATCTTGAAACAAAAGGTCGTTAAATTGCGTTCAAATGACCATTGAGCCTAGCGCGGCGGTCGGCGTATAATCGGCGCCGCGGCTCATATGGCCGCCAGGCGGCTCCGGTTTCGTTTTATATCACAAAATTGCTAAATTTTAATCAGAACTCCCCATTTATGAATATCGTGATGTTATTTGTATACTTTTTTTGCCATCCGCAACTAATTCCCGCGAGAGTTTGATAATCCGTGCATAAATAATCCCATTCTTCCACGTTAGTCGCTTGACAATGTTTTAATACCATTCGTACACTCTTTTG
>JAATGH010000116.1 GCA_015654745.1 Enterobacterales bacterium | reverse complement strand
CGCGAGGCAATACCCTACTCGCCAGCCGGTGACGCTATAGGTTTTACCGAACGAGGAGACCACGATGCTACGCTCCGCCAGCGCCGGGTAGCGGGCCATGCTGCGATGGGGCTGCCCGTCAAACACCACATGCTCGTAAACCTCGTCGGAGAGGATCAAAATAGATGTGCCGGCGGTCAAGGCGGTCAGCCGGCGGATGTCCTCGTCACTGAAAATCATGCCGGTCGGGTTATGCGGGCTGTTGACGATGATCATGCGGGTGCGTGGGGTAATCGCCGCCGCCACCGCGTCCCAATCAACGCCATAATGTTCTAGCGAGAGTTTTACCGGCACCGGGACGGCGCCCTGTAACCGCGTAATGGGGGCGTAACTGTCAAATGCGGGTTCAAAATAGATCACTTCATCGCCCGGATGCACCAACGCGCTGATGGCGCTGTACAGGCCTTGGCTGGCGCTGGCGAGGATGGTGACCTCGGTGACCGGGTCATACCGGCAGCCATACAGGTTAGCGACTTTTTCAGCCAACGCCTCGCGCAAGGCCGGCAGGCCGGGCATGGCGGCATACTGGTTATGACCGGCGCGCATGGCTTTAGCGGTATTTTCCACCAACTGCGGATCGCAAGCAAAACTGGGCGCGCCCGACGAGAGATTTAATGCCTGATGCTCGGCGCTGAGTTGGCCAATGGTGGTAAAAATGGTGGTGCCGACATCGGGCAACTTCGAACGGGGCTGGATGGCGCTCTGCATAGGATAATACCTCCTGGTGTGTGGAAAACGCGTTAAGGCCGGCGGGCCAAACCCTACTGATTAAGCAACATAACCCTTGTGACGACAACCGATTGTTTGTCATACTTGCCATGCATGCAGATCATGGCTTACCAACCCTTTCCCGCACGTGTCATCATGGAGTCGATAGATGATTAGGCTACTTATTAACATCATGCCGGCGGTGGCGCAATGAACGCCTTGCCTTCGCTTGACGTGCTAAAGACTTTTGTCGTGGTGGCCGAACGGCTGAATTTTACCCATGCCGCGCGGCTGCTGCATATTACCCAGGGCGCGGTGAGCCGCCAAATTTCAGGCCTGGAGCAGCGTCTGGGCTACGCATTGTTTATTCGCCAGGCGCGCGGCTTGGGTCTTACCGACGCCGGCGTGATGCTGCTGGCCCCGCTGCAACAGGCCCTTGGGCAAATCGACACGGCGCTTGCCGGTATCAATAACCGGCCCGGCCGGTTGCGGGTAAAGTGCCCGACCTGCGCCATGCGCTGGTTATTGCCGCGTATTATGCAACTGCAAAATCAACATCCGGAGCTCGATATTACCTTGACCACCTCCATATCCCATGGAGTCGATTTCGCCGGCGAACATTTTGACGCGGCGGTGGTGTTTGGCCGGCCGGAGAGTAAAAAAAACCGAGTGATTCATCTATTTGACGAAGTGCTTTCCCCGGTGTGCGTGCCGGAACTGTGGGCTGATGGGGAGGAACGGGATATCGCCGCCGTCCTGGCGGATAAAACCCTGCTTCATCCCACCCGTGACCGCCGGGACTGGCAATTATGGCTAACCGAAGCCGGCATGCGCGACCTGCCCAACGCCAAGTCGCAGCATTTCGACACGCTGGACCTTGCCATGACCGCCGCGGTGCAGGGATACGGTATTGCCATGGGCGATCTTTGCCTGGTGGAAAATGAGCTAGACTCAAAGCGGCTGATCGCACCTTTTCCCCAAAGTATACAAAGTGGTGCGGCGTATTATCTGGTGTTTCCGGAACAAAAAGTTTTGTCGCCGGCGTTGAAACTGTTCCATGTCTGGCTGGAACAAGAGGCTCTATCGAGCCGTCGGCGGTTAGCGGTACATCTTTCCAACACCGAGGCGATCGCCATCCCAGCGGTCGCTATCAATTCACTATCTGCGATCTAACTTAATTCGCAAGGAGATTACGATGGAAAAACGCACTCTTGGCCGCAGCGGCATTGCCGTCCCTCCCTTGGTATTTGGCGGTAATGTGTTTGGCTGGACAGTCGACCAGACGACCTCTTTTAACTTGCTCGATGCCCTGGTGGAAAAACAGCTCAACTTTATCGACACGGCTGATGTTTATTCGGCCTGGGTCAAAGGGAATCATGGCGGCGAATCGGAAACCATTATAGGCAACTGGCTGAAAAAAAGCGGTAAGCGCGATGCGGTAATCATTGCCACCAAGGTGGGCAAGCCCATGGGCGAGGGTAAACAGGGCCTGTCGGCGGCATATATTCGGCGTGCGGTGGAGGATTCCTTACGTCGTTTACAAACAGATTATATCGATTTATACCAATCCCATGACGACGATCAGTCCGTGTCGCTGGAAGAGACGCTTGGCGCCTTTGATGCGCTGGTGAAAGAGGGCAAGGTGCGCGCTATCGGCGCATCCAATTATCAGGGGCCGCGTCTGGCGGAGGCATTGCGGATCAGCGAGCAAAACGGGCTGGTGCGCTATGAGACGCTGCAGCCACAGTATAATCTTTACGATCGGCAGGACTTCGAGCAAAATCTGGAGCCGGTCGTCACGCGGCACGGCGTCGGCGTGATTAACTATTACGCGCTGGCCAGCGGTTTTCTCTCCGGTAAATACCGGGCCGCTGAAGACGCGGCAAAAAGCCTGCGAGGCCAAAGCGTGATCGAACGCTACCTCAACGATCGGGGTTTGCGCATTCTTGGCGCGCTCGACGCCGTTAGCCAGCGGCTGCATGCGACGCCAACCCAGGTCGCCCTGGCCTGGCAAATGCGGCGCCCCGGCATCACCGCGCCGATTGTCAGCGCCACCTCGCTGGAGCAGCTTAATGAGCTGGCAAAGGCGGTGACGTTAACGATAGGCGATGAGGATTACCACCAACTGGATGAGGCCAGCGCCTGGAAAAATACCCTATAACACCCGTCCGGTAGTCAACGCCTGCACGGTTTGACAGATGACGGGCATAGCCCAGGAGGCCACTCGGGTCGCCTGGGACAGGTGCATAATATCCTGGGTATCTCGCCAAGCGATCGCGCATGGCGCGCATTAAAACGATTTCACCAATTCTCCGGTGCGAAAATCCTGGCCATGTTTAATCAATGAATCGAATGATTTTTCAACGTTCTTGACCTGCTGGAAGAACTCTTCCGGTGATAAATGTCCTGCTTTGCCGCTCATATAAGCCAAGGCCAGTTCTTTTGCTTGAAAACGTGAAAAATTATACATTGTACGCCCCTAAGTATGATGAAAAGATCAAGTCGGAATGGAATCCCTCACTGCTTGCGCAATTAACATACTACGGCATCCGTTGGCCTTTGAAAGCGGGTTTTATGGATTGATTCGATAGCTGAAAGCTAGGTTTGATCACGCCGATACGTGTCGCGGCCTAGCGTTTTGCCAGGACGCGCCGGGATGACGCGGGATCGCGTTTGAGGCAATCGGGTGGGCGGATCGGTCGTTTGACCAACTCCCCGCCACAGTTCGGGCAACTATGCATAAATACCGTCTCCGCGCAGGATGCGCAAAAAGTACATTCATACGAGCAAATACGCGCCTCGGGATCCTCTGGTGGCAGATCGCAGTTGCAGTGCTCGCAGTTCGGCCGCAGTTCCAACATGAAAATTCTCCTCAACGGCGATAATATCAATAGACATCCCTGGCCGATGACTTCGCTGGCATAATCTTATCCTAACAATATGCGCCGTCGGGTAAAGGCCGGATTGGGCCATGATGATGTCGTTGCCGGACCAAACGACGTTCATCGGCGTGACTTTCCACATTGATCAGAAGGCGACGTGGTTTTATGAATATCATTCCATTTAACGAAAGTCATTTTTCCGAACTGTGCCGCTGGTTTAACAGCGAGTCTGAGCTGGTCCAATGGGGAGGACCCGATCTGATGTTTCCTCTCGACCCGGCGCAGCTGTCGGCCATGTTGGCGGAAGCGGCAACGGCGCCCCCGGCGCGCTGGCTGTTTATCGCGATGGTGGATGGCGCGCCGGCCGCGCACGCCCAGGTGGCGCTAGACTGGCGCAACGGCGTCGCGCGGCTGGCACGGGTTGCCGTTAATCCGGCGTTGCGCGGCCAAGGGCTGGCGGCGCCGTTTCTGCAACGGCTCGTCGATCTGGTCTTCGCCTCGAGTGAATTTGAACGCTTGGAATTGAATGTTTACACCTTTAACCAGACGGCGATTCGCACCTATGCCGGGCTGGGTTTTAAGGAAGAAGGCGTCAGGCGATCGTCGGTCAAAGTGGGCGCGCAGCGCTGGGATACCGCCATTTACGCCATCCTGCGCGCAGAGTATGCGAGCTAATCACGTCGCTTTAACCGCGGCGACGTGCCCCGGTTCCAGTTCCTCATGCACCATGCCGTCGCTATCCCGGCAGCCGGGAGGTCGTGCATCGGTTATCCCGACGTTGTAATGGGGCCGGATGCGATATTGCGGTGCAAAACGTCCATGATGGTTCGAATTGGTGCATTTAACGCACTTTATCGAGGCGAGCCGGGCGTTGTCTTTGGGGCGTCCAGCCATGTTCGGCTGGCGCAGATCTTGCATCAATGGCTCGCGATCGGAGGCCGCCGGGCAACGGCGAGCAATTACACGCCCCGCCCGCTGCGTGGTTTCGTCAGCGAGCCCAATGCCCTTATTACTGTTAAACACCAGGTGTTTATGGATGACCAAAGAGTGACCGTGGGAGGGAATGACGCGGCGCCCGCCGGCTGGCTGGGGCGGTTAACGCTGGGATTTGAACGTCGCAACGGCCGCACGTTGCTGGCGACCCGCCGCCATCAAGGCCCTTTTACCGTACAGCGCGCGTTTTATCCTGAGGAGGATTATCCCCAGGTGTATCTGTTACATCCTCCCGGCGGGGTGGTGGGGGGCGATCGGCTGGAACTGTCGGTTGACATGGGGATCGGCAGCCATGCGCTGTTAACCATGCCTGGGGCCACCAAATTTTATCGTAGCGCCGGCGCGCAGGCCGGCTTAAAGCAGGTCTTTACCTTGGCTGATGACAGCATTCTTGAATGGTTGCCGCAAGGGAACATTTTTTTTCCTGGCGCCAAGGTGCTGATGGACAGTGAGTTTACCCTGCATTCCGGCGCCCGCTTGCTGGGTTTTGAGACACTGTGCTTTGGCCGCCCGGTTATGGATGAAGGGTTTGAGCTGGGGCAGCTTAATTCACGCTTGCGCATTAACCTGCCTCATTCGCCTGGGCTGAGTGAACGGCTGCGGATCGTCGACGGCGATCTGGGGAAATTAGGTAACTACCCCTTGAATGCCACCTTTTTCGCGGCACCGGCCAGCGATGATATGCTGAACGCGGTGCGTGAAATCTTAAGCGAGGCCAATTCACCGGCGGCGGGCGCCAGCCTGGTCGATCAGGTGCTGGTGGCGCGTTTGCTCGATGATGATAATCAGCGGTTGCAGACCCTGCTGCACCGGATTTGGTTAAGACTACGGCCCATGATGCTGGGGCGGGAAGCGGTTATCCCGCGTATTTGGTCCACCTAAGGAGTCGAGAATGGAATTGTTACCCAGAGAAAAAGACAAACTGCTGCTGTTTACCGCGGCGCTGCTGGCAGAACGCCGGCAAGCCCGGGGCCTGAAACTCAATTATCCCGAAGCTGTGGCATTAATCAGCGCCGCTATCCTGGAAGGCGCCCGCGACGGGCTGACCGTGGCCGAATTGATGAGCCTAGGGCGCGAGGTGCTGACCCGTGACGATGTGATGGAAGGGGTGCCGGAAATGATCCCGGACGTCCAGGTTGAAGCCACCTTTCCGGACGGTACCAAATTGGTCACAGTTCACGATCCCATAATCTGATCGATAGAGAGGCGTTATGATCCCAGGTGAAATGCGTTTGGCCGCAGAAGATATAGAACTGAACGTCGGGCGCAAGCGGGTTGCCCTGACCGTCGCCAATCACGGCGACCGGCCGGTGCAGGTAGGTTCCCATTATCACTTTTATGAGGTTAACCCGGCGTTGAAATTCGAGCGCGCGCTGGCGCGCGGCTTTCGATTGGATATTGCCGCCGGTACGGCGGTACGTTTCGAACCGGGTCAATCCAGGGATATCATCCTGGTGGCTTACGATGGTAAACGTGAAGTCTACGGTTTTCGCGGCGAAATCATGGGTAAACTGGAGCAAGGGTCATGAGCAAGATTTCACGGCGTGCCTACGCCGAGATGTTTGGCCCGACGGTGGGCGATCGCGTCCGGCTGGCCGATAGCGAGCTGTGGGTTGAAGTGGAAAAGGATTTTACCGTCTACGGCGAAGAGGTGAAATTCGGCGGCGGCAAGGTGATAAGGGACGGAATGGGGCAGGGGCAAATGGCGTCCGCTTTCTGCGTGGATTTGGTCTTAACCAATGCGTTGATTATCGATCATTGGGGGATCGTCAAGGCGGACATCGGCGTAAAAGACGGTCGTATCGTGGGCATTGGTAAAGCCGGTAATCCGGATGTCCAGCCGGGCGTGACGATTGCCATCGGGCCCGGTACCGAGGTGGTGGCGGCGGAAGGCAAAATCGTTACCGCCGGCGGCATAGACGCGCACATCCATTTTATCTGTCCGCAACAGGTGGACGAGGCCATTTGCGCCGGCGTGACCACCATGATCGGCGGTGGCACCGGGCCGGCGGCGGGCACCAACGCCACGACCTGTACCCCCGGTCCATGGTATTTGGCGCGCATGCTTCAGGCCGCCGAGACGCTGCCGGTGAATATCGGATTTACCGGTAAAGGCAATGCGTCCAGGCCCGAGGCGCTGGCGGAACAGGTTGAAGCCGGCGCCATAGGCCTGAAACTGCATGAGGATTGGGGCACCACGCCAGCAGCCATCAACTGCTGTCTGGGAGTGGCGGACAGTTTTGACGTTCAGGTTGCCATCCATACCGATACGCTTAACGAGGCGGGATTTGTCGAGGATACGTTGGCGGCCATTGGCGATCGCACTATCCATACCTATCATACCGAGGGTGCCGGCGGGGGCCATGCGCCGGATATTATCAAGGTATGCGGGTACGGCAATATTTTGCCGTCTTCGACGAATCCCACCATGCCCTATACCATCAATACCATTGACGAACATCTGGATATGTTGATGGTCTGCCATCATCTTGATGCCGGCATCGCCGAGGATGTCGCGTTTGCCGAATCGCGTATTCGCCGTGAAACCATCGCTGCCGAAGATATCCTGCACGATCTGGGCGCCTTCTCGATGCTCTCATCCGATTCGCAGGCCATGGGCCGCGTTGGCGAGGTGATACTGCGAACCTGGCAGGCGGCTCATAAGATGAAGATGCAACGCGGCCCCTTGTCGCCGGATACCGAACGAAACGATAATTTCCGGGTAAAGCGCTACATTGCCAAATATACCATTAATCCGGCGATTACTCATGGGATCTCCCACGAGGTAGGGTCGATTGCGTTAGGCAAACTGGCGGATCTGGTGCTGTGGTCGCCCGCGTTTTTTGGTGTGAAGCCGAGCCTGATTATCAAGGGCGGCATGATCGCCATGGCGCCGATGGGCGATGCCAATGCATCGATTCCCACGCCCCAGCCGGTGCATTATCGCCCCATGTTCGGCGCGCTCGGCGGCGCGCGCCATGCCACCCGCATGACCTTTCTCTCCCAAGCGGCCTATGCCAATGGCCTGGCCGCGCGCCTTGGACTACAAAGCCTGATCGGCGAGGTGCGCAACTGCCGCCAGGTCAGGAAAGCCGATATGATTCATAATCATTGGCAACCGACCATAGAAGTGGATGCGCAAACCTACCAGGTTCGTGCGGATGGTGAGTTATTAACCTGTGAACCCGCCGCGGTGTTGCCCATGGCGCAGCGCTATTTTCTTTTTTAACCTGAATGGGAAGCTTGGATGATTGTATTAACCAAACGCCTTGATCACCCGCGCCCGGCTACCGCTACGGTCACTCTCGATCTGGATACCCGGATCAAAAGCCGGGCGCACGTGGTGCTTGACGACGGACGCGAGGCGGGTTTGATGCTGCCGCGTGGGCAGGTGATACGCGGCGACGATCTGTTGGCCGATGAGAGCGAGGCGGAAGTGGTGCGGGTGATCGCCGCCCAGGAAACGGTCTCCACCGTGTATGCTGGCGATAGCCTGCTGTTGGCACGGGTATGCTATCACCTGGGTAATCGCCATGTTCCGCTGCAGGTGGAGCGGGATTGGGTACGCTACCAGCACGATCACGTGCTAGACGATATGGTGCGCGGCCTGGGGGCGACGGTTGAAACCGGCCTGGCGCCGTTTGAACCTGAGGCCGGCGCTTACCAAAGCGCCACCCCGGGCCATCACCATCATCACCATTAATCATGCTTAATCACATTGCTCTGCTACGCCTGATGCAGTTAACCAGCCCTAGCCTGCCGGTGGGGGGATTTACCTATTCGCAGGGATTGGAATGGGCAGTGGAGATCGGCTGGATAAACTCCGGCGAGGCCTTTGTCGGCTGGCAGCGGCAAATCATACAGGATACGCTGGGACACCTTGACCTGCCGGTGCTGATTCGGCTGTTCCAGGCGTGTGAAGCTGAGGATAACGCGGCATTTCTACACTGGAGCAATTTTCTGCTGGCAAACCGTGAAACCGGTGAATTGCGTCAGGAGGAGCGGCAGCGGGGCCAGGCGTTGGCCAGATTGATTGCCGACTGGCCAGATTTGGCGCCGGGGCCGGCGTGGTTGCCTGCGTTGCGGCAGTCTCAACTGGCGGGGATGGCCTGGCTTGGCCGCCAATGGTCAATTCCCCTGGAGCCCTTGGCTTTGGGATATGCCTATAGCTGGCTGGAGAGCAGCGTGATGGCAGGGCTAAAACTGGTACCCTTTGGTCAGCAGAAGGCGCAAAGCCTGCTGCGTGAGTTGTCGGTTTTGCTGCCGGCCGCCTACCAACAGGCCGCCGCGTTAAAGGATGACGAGTTGGGCGGTGGTTATCCACTGCAGGCCATTGCGTCATCCTGCCATGAAACTCAATACTCGCGGCTATTTCGTTCATAATGCCGCGGCACTTTTGTTACGGGCCGCCTGGTTAACGCTGTCACGAGGCCCGGTAAGGGGATTACATGTTGCAATATAAACAGCCGCTGCGCATTGGCGTTGGCGGTCCGGTGGGTTCCGGCAAAACGGCGCTGTTGGAGATGCTATGTAAGTCGTTGCGCGATCGCTACCAGTTGGCGGTGGTAACCAATGATATTTATACCAAAGAAGATCAGCGTATTCTCACCGAAGCCGGCGCATTGGCGGCCGATCGTATCGTGGGTGTCGAAACCGGTGGTTGTCCCCATACGGCTATCCGCGAGGATGCGTCCATGAACCTGGCGGCGGTGGAGGATTTGGCGCGCAAATTCGGTAATCTGGATATTATTTTTATCGAGAGCGGCGGCGATAATCTCAGCGCCACCTTTAGCCCGGAGCTGGCTGATTTAACCCTGTATGTCATTGATGTCGCCGAAGGGGAAAAAATCCCCCGCAAGGGCGGCCCCGGCATTACCAAATCGGATTTTCTGGTCATTAATAAAATCGACCTGGCGCCTTATGTCGGCGCCTCGCTGGAGGTGATGGAGCGCGACACCCAGCGCATGCGTCCACAACGCCCCTGGGCTTTCACCAATCTGAAAACCGGCGTGGGGCTTGATACCGTAATTGCTTTTATCATTAAGCAAGGGTTGCTGGCGCACCCCTGAACTGGCGCTGGGCCCAGCGAGCCAGGCCGGCGGTCACCGAACCGAAATCATCGCCGCTGGCCAGAGGGATATCGGGCAGGCTTTGTTGAAGCGCGACCCGCAGCAGCGGGGAGCGGGCGCTACCGCCGGTGAGGTAAATCACATCGGGCCGGGGGGCGCCGCTTTGCGCCATGACTTCGTCCACCTGCTGCTGGATCCGGGCCATGGGCTGGCTGAGCGCCTCGGCCAATTCCATTCGATCGATAGGCACCCGCAGATCCCGGCGAATGAAATCCAGCTCCGCGGTGGTATGGGGTTCGGTGGACAGGGCAATCTTGCTTTCCTCCGCGCAGCGTACCAGCCGATAGCTTAGTCGCTGACGATACACCTGCAACAAGGCATCAAGACGCCGCGGGTCGGCGGCGTCGCGGATCAGGTCGCGCAGCAGCCGGCCGTTGGCGCTGCTGTAAAATTCGCTCTGCGCCGGAATATCATTGATGGCCACCGCTTGCCAGAACGGCAGGGCGGGTAGTGCCAGGCCTTTTTCCGTGGTCCCCCCCATGCCTAGCTGGGGCATCAGCGTCTTAAACGCCAGCATAATATCCAGATCGTTGCCGCCAACGCGACAACCACTATGGCCGAGCAGGCTTTGCTGGCGATCGTGCAATTTTAACCATTCAGGACCCATCAATAGCAGCGAGCAGTCGGTGGTGCCCCCGCCGATATCCACCACCAGCACAATTTTTTCCGCAGTGAGCGTCGATTCAAAATCCAAGCCGGCGGCCACCGGCTCCAACTGAAATGCGATCTCGGCAAACCCGGCCCGTTCGGCGGCCCGTTGCAAAATACCCTGGGCCTGGCGGTTGGCGTCTTCGCCGCCGGTACCCTGGAAATTCACCGGCCGGCCGATCATGGCTTGAGTAATGGGCTGGGTTAACGACGATTCCGCCTGGCGTTTGATATGACACATCATGGCGCAGACCAGATCCTCGAATAGCGCGATCTGCTGTGGCTTGAGGCCGTTGGCTCCCAGGAAGGATTTAGGCGATTTAACAAAATAGACTTCTTCGGGGTCGGCGATATAATTGGCCAGCGCCTGCTGGCCGAACTGCAGGCTTTGCTCCGCCAGCACGATGCCTTCCGAACGATTGGCGTTGATTGCCCGCCTCAGCAGGTTTTGATTTTCCTCACTGCCGGTGGGGACCTGCCAGAAGGTATGCAAATATTCACTCACGGCTTCACGCGTGGGCGCACTTAGCATCGAGGCCATATAAGGCGAAGCGCCATCCAATGGCAGCAGACGCGGCCGGTCGCCATCCATTACCGCCACCGAACAATTCGCGGTGCCGTAATCAAATCCAATAAACATCGTTGTCTCCCATGCCAATGAGGCCCGGAACTTTACCTGAATGTAGGGGGACAGGCAACGAATAACCCGGACCGGGCGCTTGAGAATAAGGCAAACGATCGTTACTGAATGGCAAAATAACTCTTGTTCAACACGCTGGACAGCGACGAGTGATCTTCACCAGCGGTATTTTCCACCAGGTCAATATCAATCGCCAGCAAGGTGGGCAGGCTGGCGGTGAAATTAAGTGGAGTCGCGATGGATATGGCCTGCAAACGATGAATATGGCCATTGATAATCCTTACCATAATATCGTCCATCTGGCTGTTGTGGATATTTTCAACAAAGCGATTTGGCAATTTTATATAATCTATCAGTCCCACGGGAAGTTTATTAAACACCCCCAAATCTCCCCCGAACTGATCGATCATGATCTGATACCCTGCCTGATGAAGCCGCGTGAGGCTGGTGGCGATGGTAGGGAAATACGCCATAAAGTCATTGCCAGCAAGACTGAGGATGACCTTACGTCCCTTTAGCAAGCGGTGATGCTCGGCCAGCAGCAATAAATCATCCATTAACGAAGCTTCGCTTAATCCCTGGAGTGAAAACGGCAGCGCTACCGTAATGCCTTTGTCGGCAATGGCCTCGCCATGCACGTCAAAAACCTGGTTCATTACCCAGCGATCGACTGCGGGCAATAGACAGTATCGTTCCGCTACCGTCACGAGATCGCTTTGGCTTAACGGTGACTCTGCCTGCCCCGCCATCTCCATGGTGATCAGGTAAAAGCTCGCGGTGAGTAGGGTTCGTAGTGGCGCAACGGGGTTCACCAGCAGTTGGATATCATTATTTATTATTTGTAAAACCTCGTCCCGGCTATACTTCTCGTCCGGATCGGCAATTTGCCCGGCAATTTGCTGGTGCATGTCGAACAGCTGAACCCGCCCGCGGCCACTATGCTTGGCGGTGTAGCAGGCGGTATCGGCCTGGGACATAACATCCTTATTGTGATAATTATTCCGGTTTATCATCGTGATGCCGGCGCTGCCGCCGATGCGATAAAGTTTATCTTCCCAATAAAACGGATAGTTATTTACCGCGTCGATGATCCGTTGTACCAATGGACAGGCGTCCGCTTGGGAGCAATCCGGCAATATCAGGCCAAATTCATCCCCCCCAAGGCGCGCCAGACAATCATATTGCCGAAGATTTTCCTGCATAAGCAGACCCAACTCCAATAACAGCGCATCGCCGGCCGCATGTCCCGCCGTATCGTTGATCTCCTTGAACCGGTCTAAATCGATAAACACCAGCGCGTGTTCACGTTTCTGCGCGCTGGCGGTCATTAACGCGTTTTCCAGATGCTTTTCGAAACTGGCCCGGTTCGGCAGACCGGTCAGTACATCATGGGACGCGTTATAGCTAAGCTGTTGCAATAGCTGTCGTGACTCGCTGACATCCTCAATGACCAGCACTGCGCCAAAGGTTTCCCCTTTGAGATTCCTCAATGGCGTCGAACTATAATGGATATCAAACAGCTGGCCATGGCGATTATTTAACACCAGCACGCTGTCGACGGCGGAGATATCCTGCGGCCGCAGGCTTCTATTTTCGATGGAGGCGGGCAACGGCGGGCCATCGGCGCCAAAGCTAATATGTAAAATGTTATCAATATGCTGGCCGTGGGCATTATCCTGGTCCCAGCCGGTCATACTTTCCGCCACCGGATTCATAAAATTAATCCGCAGGCCGGGATCTACCGATATTACCGCGTCACCGATGGAGTCCAGGATAATATGCAGTCGTTCCTTTTCCTCGTGCAAGGCGTTGGTGAGACGGACCTCGCTGGTCATATCCAGATTGACGCCGATCATCCGCACCACGCGGTTATTGCCATCGGTCAGCATATCGGCGTAGGCGCGGATATGGCGGATGTCGCCATTAGCATGGCGAATGCGAAACTCCAGCGTAAAGGGTGTGAGGTGTTCTTTCGCGATGCGAACGGCCTCCAGCGCTACCGGGCGATCGTCTTCAAGCACCCGCGACAGCCAATATTCATAGCTGGTTTCCTCATCGGGACGCATGGCATAGATTTCCCGCATGCGTTTATCCCAGCTCATCAGCTGGGCGTCCACATCCCACTCCCAGATGCCCACGCCGCCGGCTTCGTTGGCCAACGTAATGCGCTGCATCAACTGCTGATTGATAGCTTCGCTTTTCTTGACCTCGGTAATGTCCTCAATTTGCGAGATAAAATACAGCGGCTCATTATGCTGATCGCGTACCAGTGAAACCGCCAGCAATGCCCAAACGATCTCTCCATCCTTGCGAATGTAGCGTTTTTCCATGGTGTAGCTTTCGATCCGGCCTTCCACCAGGTCATCAAGCTGAGCGAGATCGCTGGTGAGATCTTCCGGATAGGTAATCTGTTGAAAACTCAGCTTTTCAAGTTGTTGGGCGCTATAGCCCAAGAACCTGCATAATGATTTATTCACCTGCAGCCAGGCGCCTTCCAGGGAAACCAACGCCATGCCGATGGCGGAATACTCCATGGCATTGCGAAAGCGGGTTTCGCTTTGCTCTATAAGGCGGCGCTCGGTGCGGTACGCATGCATGACCATGGCCATGGCGTTGGCGGGAATTAAAATCATCAACAGAGGAATATGCAGCAACATTCCTAATTGAGTGCTCGCGGGAAGATCGAGTTTAATCAGCCCGGTTTCCTGCGTGCTATATAAAACGAGGGTCGTTATGAGAAAGAGCCAAAACGCTTCAAATCGAGGTAACCGAATGGCGGCAACCAATAAAGGCAGTATGATTAATATCAGTGGAAACGGAAAATAGCGCAGCGAAAAATAACAGGTTACCAAGGTGAGCAGCATAAGTAACAGCAACTCGAGCCATGACCGTGGTGTGAACAATGTTCGTAGTCCGTCGCGACGGCACAGCAGTCCTACCGGGGTCAGCGCCAGAACGCCCACCGCCTCGGAGGTAAACCAGTGCAACACAAACTTGATATACTCGCCGTGTTGGTAGCCGGAAAAATAACCAGCGCTTAGCGCGCCCAGCAGCGGTATCAATATTACTCCCACCAGGAAAAAAGTCAGCCAGGACAGGATACCGTCAAGGGGGTCTTTTTCATTTAACGCCCAGCGCAGCAGGCCTGCGCCCAGTAGGGCTTCGGCAAGCGTAATGCCGATCAAGGGCAAACCGCTTATTACCGGCGCTCCGGTCGCTATATGGGCGAATAAGAGCCCAAAGATACTGCACAGGATCAACCAAGGCCAATAAGACCAGGGGCATAGGAACAGGGCGGCGAGCAGAGTAGCGGTCGTCAACCATAACGGAGAGAGGGAGGTGGGGGAATGATTTAGATCCAGGCAGACAATCGACAAACCAAATATCAGGAGTGATACTGTCGCAATGAAAATCCAGCTACTCTTATTATTATAAGTATCGGTATCTTTATTGGCATCCATATTTAGATCCTAAATTTTCTTATAATCAGAATAGCCGATAAATCGCGTAACACGCTCTCCTTCATTCCAATGCCGTTTTGCTTCTGCCGAAACGAATGATCTATAGTATAAATAGTAGCGGAAAAGAACGTTAATGCATTAAAAATAACGAGGCCAGGCCGAGAAAGATAAAAAAGCCGCCGGTGTCGGTAACCGCGGTGATCATGACGCTGGCGCCAACCGCCGGATCGTGCCCAACCCGCATCATGATCAGCGGAATCAGCACTCCCATGAGTGATGCCAGGACCAGATTAAGCAGCATCGCCAGCATCATAACGCCGCCCAGTCCCGCATCATGGTAAAGCAACCAGGTGACCAGGCCCATAATCCCGCCCCAAACCAGGCCGTTAATCAACGCCACGCCTAATTCGCGCAGCAGTAAAAACCGGGCATTGCCCCCTTCCAGTTGATGGAGCGCCACCGCGCGGACGATCATCGTGATGGTTTGATTGCCGGTATTCCCGCCGATCCCGGCGACAATGGGCATCAGCGCGGCCAGGGCGACTAACTGGGAAATGGTGCCCTCAAACAGACCGATAACCCTGGATGCGACAAACGCGGTACAAAGATTGATTGCCAGCCAGGTCCAACGGGTTCGTACGGTTTTGCGCACCGGCGCGAAGATATCCTCCGCGGGACTTAAACCACCAAGGTGGCGCAAATTACTGTCGTTTTCTTCAAAAAACAGATCCACGATATGTTCAATGCTGAGCCGGCCCATGAGCTTGCCTTTGACGTCAACTACGGGCGCGGTAATCATATCATAACGTTCAAACGCGCCGGCCGCGTCTTCCGCCAGATCTTCCGGATGGAAGGTGGTGGGGTGGTTGTCCATCACGTCCGCTACCCGTTTTTGGAGGGGATTAAGTAACAGCGTGGACAACGCCAGCTCACCCACCAATAAGTTGTGCCGGTCGACCACAAACAGCTTGTCACTGTTAGCCGGCAGGGTTTTACGCCAGCGCAGATAGCGCTGAACCGTAGCAAGATTGACGTCCGGACGAATGGTCGCCAGTTCAAAATCCATATGGTGGCCCACGCTATTGCGATCAAAATTCATCATCGAGCGCACCTGCGCCCGACGCTGCGGCTCCAGGGCGGTAAGCATCCTGCCAACCAAATCCCGCGGCAGATATCTGGCGAGATAAGCCTGTTCGTCGATATCCAAGGGCCGAATGGCCATAAGGATATCGCGATTGCTCATCTCGTCGATAAGGCTGTCCCAGACATTTTCCGAGGCTTCAACCAAGGTTTTACCGCGTTTATCATTATCAATGACCCGCCAAAATGCCAAACGTTCGTCATGAGGCAGACTTTCCAGGAGATCGGCCAAATCCGCGGCATGCAGTTGACGCTGGATATCCACCAGTTGGGCGGTTTGTTCGATCAGCCCCTGCTGCGAGATGTCGCCGTCGCGCATCGGGCGTGCCAGGATGCTATCAACCAGTCCACGGTTGGCCAGTAATAAACCCAGTACACGGCGGCGCAACTGCGTCAGCGGCTGGGTTTGATGTTGTTCTACAGGCATAGGTTTATCCCACGGCATGGTCAATGATTAAGGGGGGCCGGGCTGCGGCGTGGCTAATTCGGGTATCAACGGCGCTCGATGATAACGCCTGGCGGCGCTAGGCGTAGTCTATAAATAGCATAGTTCGTATGAAAGAAACGGTGGCAATATAACGCCAACTCGTGGGAATCGCTAAAAATGACCGGAATAGTGGGGACAACGGAGAGTCAGTTTTGCGGCGCAGGGGCCCGATTTAATTATTGCTGCGATCGTCCGCACTGCTTATTTGTTCTACGGGTTGAGCTATCTTTTCGATGTCGTTCAACTGATGGTGCCACGCGCCCAGGGTTGCAAAGACCAGACGGGCAAACAGAATGAGAAAGCTGATGAGTAAAATCCAACGGGTCATCCGAACCGAGGTTCGTCGTCTGCGCATAGAATAGGCCAACTTCACTAAAAGGGTTCCTCCTCAAGAATAGATCATGATTAAACCACTAATGGTCGTGTTTACCAAGCACCATGAGCTATTAATGAGTGATTTTTCACACCGCGGGACATTGGTCGCACCTGCTCACCCGGATCGCTGAGTACGCTTATCGGGTTATGTTACTTGCCCATCCTCGGTAATGTCCAGCTTCCAGCCGGCTACGTCCCGCCAGTATTCCTGCTCGCGTTCCAGATCGAGCTGCACCAAATTGTTTTGCGCGAAAAAACCGGTGGGGAAACTCAGCGTCCAGTGGTTTTCATCGGTGGTCAGGCTCAAAGGCGTTATCGACGTGGCCTGGCGCTGGTTATTGAGCAGCACCGCCAGGCGCAACAATTGCAGGCAGGGTAAAAAATGCTTTTTCTTAAACAGGTTCAGACGCGGCATTTCATCGAGTTTGATGGCTTTGCGGTGAAACCGTACCAGCGTGGCCAGCAGCAGCTGTTGTTCCTGATTGAAACCCGGCATATTGGTTTGCTGGAGTATATAGGCTGAGTGGCGCTGCAGTCCGCTGTGGTTAATACCCAGACCCACTTCATGCAGCAACGCCGCCCATTTCACCAGGGCTTCAAGCTGCGGATTTTGTAAGTCGTTGTTTTGTAGCACCCATTGCTGATAGAGATTTTCCGTGGTATCGCATACCCGCTTGGCCTGATCGCTATCGATATTATAATGTTCAGCCAGGCTGCGCGCGGTGCGCGAGCGAATATCCTGATGGCGGAAACGGCCTTCCATCTCGTAAAGAACGCCTTCACGCAGGGCGCAGTCGGATAGCTGTAGTTCGGTGATGGCCAAGGCGTCAACCACCCCGCAGAGAATGGCCAGTCCGGGCACAAACACACTCTTGCGCTCATCGGATAAGCCCGGCAGGCTTAGCGCACTAAAACTCTTGAATTTCATCACTTTATCATGTAGTAGTTGTAACCGTTCCGGCGTAATGGTGCCGTCTTTCTCACCCAATTCCAGCAGGACTTCACACGCTGCCTTGATAGTGCCCGATGCGCCGAGAGCCACTTGCCAGCCCAGTAGCCGGTATTGCCAGGCTAAGGTTTCCACCTTCTGCGCGGCGGCGAGGCGGGCGCGGCGGAAATGGGCCGGGCTGATAATACCCTCCGGAAAAAATTGGTTACCGAAGCTAACGCAACCCATGCGGCGACTTTCCACCAGGATGGGCTCAAAATTTTCGCCGATCACTAATTCGGTGGAACCGCCGCCGATATCCACCACCAGTTTGCGGCCTTTTTCCGATTGCGTATGCTCTACGCCCATAAAGATGAGCCGTGCTTCTTCATGGCCGGAGATAATTTCAATCGGATAAGGAATAACCCGCGCCGCGCGGGTCAGGAATTCTTCAGAGTTAACCGCTTCCCGCAGCGCATGGGTGCCAACAATACATACCCGCAGCGGGGAAAAGCCCTGCAGGCGTTCAGCAAACAGCGCCAGGCAGTTAATGCCGCGCGTCATGGCCTCGTCGCTCAGCACGTTGTCGGTATTAAGACCATCGGCCAAATGCACCCGCTGTTTCAAACGGCTTAACACCTGCAGCGCGCCGTTTACCACTCGGGCAACGACCATATGAAAGCTGTTCGAACCCAGATCGATGGCCGCGAATTCTTCGGGCTTGGGCGTGCTTGAGTTATTTAATGGCATACGTCAGGCTTGCTCTCCGGGTTGTTCAAGACGCTTAATATAATCATAGATGGCGGTCTGCGCGCGTACTTTACGACGATTACCGCGCCGCACATAACGATTACTCAATTCCGCATCAATATAGCGCGCTTTTACCGTATCGCTGAACAATAACGCCAGGATATCCAATACCTGCTGCTTTAGGCGTGGATCGAGTAACGAGACCGCCACTTCTATCCGGTAGTCGATATTACGCGTCATCCAGTCGGCGGAGGAGAGAAAAACTTTCTTTTCGCCAGCATTTTCAAAAACATATACCCGATCATGCTCAAGGTAACGATCCACAATGCTGGTGACCTGAATATTTTCGCTGATACCGGGCAGATCGGGAATTAACGAACACATGCTCCGCACCAGGATCTTTATTTTAACGCCCACACCCGACGCGGTATAGAGCCGATCGATCAATCCCTGATCTACTAAATTATTGATTTTCAGCGTTATTCCTGAGCATAAGCCAGCCTGCGCATTGGCAATTTCCTGATCAATCATTTGATATAACATATGGCGTGAGTTCTGTGGTGAAACCATCAAATAATCAAAACTCACCGGACGGTACGGGTTCTCGATAAAATTAAATACCCGCCGCACTTCGTTGGTTATGCGCGGGTCGGCGGTAATCAAGGAGTAGTCGGTATAGAGCCGTGCGGTTTTTTCATTAAAGTTGCCGGTGCCGATATGCGCATAGCGCATAATATCTTCCCCCTCATGGCGGGAAATCAAAAACAATTTGGCATGGATCTTCAGCCCCGGCGCGGAAAAAATAACGTGCACACCGGCTTCGGTCAGCCGTTTCGCCCAGTGAATATTGGCTTCCTCATCAAAGCGAGCCTGCAGCTCAACCACCACCGTCACTTTTTTACCGTTATGGGCCGCGTGGATCATGGCATCGATAATCCGTGAGTCCTTCGCTACCCGGTATATATTAATTTTTATCGATATAACGCTGGGATCGAAAGACGACTGGCGTAGCAGTTCCAGTACATGTTCAAAGGTATGGTAAGGATAATACAGTAAGATGTCCCGTTCACGGATGGCGTCAAATCCGTTACGAAAGTGCTCGAACCGCGTGTGGCGCAGCCGCGGTAGCGGCTTATTCACCAGATTCGCCTTGCCCACGTTGGGAAAGGTAATGAAATCCTTGAAATTATGGTATCGGCCACCCGGAATGACCGAGTCATAAGATGAAATGCCGAGCTTATCCTTCAACATCTCCACCATGGTATTCGGCATATCCCGCTGATAGACGAACCTTACCGGTTCGGCGGTCAGGCGTTGCTTCAAACTGGACGACATTAATTCCAGCAGGCTTGATTCCATTTCCGTAACCAAATCATATTCGGCATCGCGGGTCATTTTCATTGAATACGCGTTCAGGGCGTCGTAATCGAAAAAGCCGGTGAAAATATCATCAAGGCAATACCGTAATATATTATCCAATAAAATCATTGGCCTACGCCGGCGTGGCGGTTCGGCGGGTAGGTTAATGAAGCGTGGCACTTTATCCGCCGGAATTTCCAGCAGGGCATAATTGGTTTCCTGACCACGGATAATCTCCACGGCCAGATAGGTATAATCATCCTTAAGGAATTCCACCAGATTGGTGTCATGCTGAATCAAAATCGGCGTAATGTGTTGACGCAGCTGCTGCTTAAAGTGATAGCGCAGCAACTCCTGTTGATTGGGGGACAGTTGACGTTCGTTAATCAGGAAAATCTGGTTCCTGGCCATTTCCAGCAACAGATCGTTATACAGGTTATCGAATTCCTGTTCGGTATTGAGCACCTTGGCCTGGATTTTATTAAGCAGATGGCGCGAGGTGACCTTTGAGCCTTGCTCTTCGCTGATCAGGATGCGCCGTTTCAGTTCGGCAAACCTGACTTTATAAAATTCATCCAGATTGTTGGAATAAATGCCTAGAAAACGCATACGTTCAATGAGCGGATTGGTTTTATCCGCGGCTTCCTGTAAAACGCGCTCATTAAAGGACAACCAACTTAACTCTTTTTCGCTGTAAAGCTTTTCCTGACCCATTGCCACTCCGTAAATTTGTTCAGGAAGGAAGGATCCTGTGTTGTGAGTATTATCGCCCCCAGGGAGCTAAAGTCCAACATAACAACCGTCTTGAGATTGTCATCTTATTATCTTACAGGCAACATAGGCTTCCTTAATCTGCTCAGCCCGCAAGGTTGTTCCTATATAACAGGACAATATGACAATAAAACGGCTTTCCAACGGCAAAACCGCCCGTTACCGTCGATTCAATGACCGCCTGACCCGCGGCGTGGTCAGCGGCGGCGGGATGTTGGTGCTATTGGCGCTGGTGGTCATGTTTTTATACCTGCTATATGCGGTATTGCCACTATTTCAGTCCCCCTCTTTGGTTGCGCTAGGCGGTGTGGCACATAACACTATGTCTGGTAATACCGCCGAACCCGCGGCTTTCGGAGTTGAAGGCGAATGGGGCTTTTTGATTGACGGCAACGGCCAGGGCACATTGGTTTCGCCGCGGAGCCCGGCGCCGGCGCCGGTTGACCTGATGGCCGATTTTGCCGGTTTGGCGGCGGCCAGCGGTGGCGAACCGCTGTTTATATTGGCCAATAGCCAGGGGGGCATTCGGCTCACCCGGCCGGTATTTACCACCGATCCGGCCAAAACCGCCATCTGGTCCTTCCCGTTCGGCCGGGAGGTGCGTGTTCTTGACGATGAGCATAAGCCATTACGTCATCTCGCCTTATCGCAGCCCATGGGAAACGGGGTAACCATGGCTGGGCAGCTCGCCTCGGGGCAAGTGGTAACGGCCCGTCTCGGCCCGCAGGGGTTTCGCCGCGGCGAACCGTTGCCCGCCGGCAACGCTATTGATCAACTTCTGCTTTCACCCGACGGCCGCCTGCTCTACGCACTGGCCGCCAATGAAGTGAGCATTTACCTTCTTTCAGAGGAGGGGCCTCCGTTGTTGCGTCAGCGGCAAAGCCTGGCCGCCGCCCCAGTGCGCATAGCCTTGCTGCCGGCTGACGGATCGTTGCTGGTGCGTGAAGCCGGCGGGCGGTTATCATTATGGTCCGATATTGCCCGCGAAGATGGCCATGCCCTTGCCCGTATCAGGGAATACTCGGGCAGGATAAAAGCGAACGCACAGATTCTGGTCTCGGGACAACGCCCAGTGTTTGGCGTGCTGGATCCTGACGGTGCCCTGGCCTTGTTCAGTATCCGACAAGCCGCCCCTCGGCTGCGCGCACATATCATTCCCGGCGCGCGGGCGACTTTTGGCCCGGTAAGCGATAATGAGGGAGGCGAAGCCGATGGCGGCGCGACGGAAATTGTCGCGGTAGATTCCACCGGCTGGCGCACCTTAACGCAGAAAGTTTGGTACAGCCATTATCCCGCGCCGGCCTGGGTATGGCAATCCGCCTCCGCCAACGGCCGGGACGGCGGTAAATTCAGTTTGGTACCGCTATTGGCGGGGACGTTAAAAGCCGCGGGTTATGCCATGCTGATCGCCACGCCCCTCGCCCTTGCCGCGGCTATTTATACCGCCTGGTTTATGCCGCCGGCGCTACGACGCTGGATCAAACCGGCCATGGAGATCATGGGCGCGGTGCCCAGCGTCATCATCGGGTTGATTGCCGGGCTTTGGCTGGCGCCCTATTACAGCCGGGTTTTAAGCGGCATTTTATTACTGCCTCTGGTGCTGCCGCTGGTCACATTGTCGGTAGGCTGGGGGATTGGCCGGGTCTCCTCCGGTAGCGCTAAAAGCGGTGCCCAGGCTTGGAGCTGTTTGATCCTGGTGCCGCCGGTGGCGCTGACGGTATGGCTACTGTGCCGGGTTTCCCCCTATATTGACAATTTCCTGTTCGGCCAGCCGTTGTCCGAGCGGCTGGGGGATGCTTATAACCCCATGAATGCGCTGGTGGTCGGTACCGCTATGGGGTTTGCCCTGATTCCGCTGATGTTTACCCTGGCCGAGGACGCACTGTTCAACGTGCCCGCGCGATTGGTACAAGGATCGCTAGCGTTGGGCGCTACGCCCTGGCAGACCCTGATGGGGGTGACGCTGCCTTTTGCCAGCGCCGGCTTGTTTTCAGCCCTGGTACTGGGACTGGGACGGGCGATTGGCGAAACCATGATTGTTTTAATGGCCAGCGGCAACCTGCCCAGGGTGGACGGCAGCCTATTCCAGGGGCTGCGGGCGCTGGCGGCCAACATTGCCATCGAAATACCTGAGGCGGCCTTAAACAGTGCCCATTACCGGATCCTGTTGTTGACGGCGTTGGTGCTGTTTATCTTCACTTTCTTGATGAATACCCTGGCTGAATCGCTGCGCCTGCGTCTGCGCAGGCATTCTCGGCATCAGAATGGAGATGCGGGATGAATACCTGGTTTCGCTCCGGCCAGCCTTGGGTTTGGCTTACCGCCGGCTCGGTGGCCGTGAGTTTATTGGCCATGTTTGGACTGGTGGCATTGCTGGGCTGGCAGGGCATGGGGCAGTTTTGGCCTCAGCCGGTTTATGAGTTCCGGCCAGGCGCGGCCGATGCGCTATTGGGGGAAATCTATACCACCGAACTCCGGCATCCGGTTTCTGCTTACGGCTTGCCTGCGCCAGACGAGGCGCGGGGATTCTCAACGTTTTATACCATCCGAATCGGCGGGAGTGAGGCCGGCCGGGAATTTATCCGGGTAGCGGCAACGGAGATAACGACACGCCGGCGTCCCCGTGACGTATTGGTGCTGCAGCGCGAGTCTTTCGGAAAGGAGTATGGTTTTCTGCAGGGCATGACGGAAGATGGCCAACCGCTCACCTCCCAGGACATGCCGCGGGCGCTGTGGCAACGCTTATCGTTAATGGATACGCAACGCCGTCTCGCCGCCGAACTGCGCCAAAAACAGCGGGTCACGCTGGGGCAACAGGCCGATCGATTGGAACGCCAGCGGCAGCTTTGGATGGAGAAGGGGCAATGGACCGCGCTGAATCAGGCTACGTATCAGAACGGTCGCCATGAACTTCAGCGTCAAAACGAGCGTATATTCCGGCAACTGGCCAATCTTGAACAGGAGCAGGACCGGGATCGGTTAATCTTGCGGGATGCCGTGGGCGCCACCAGGGAAATTCCATTAAGGGAAATCGAACGCGCCTGGTATCCCAATGACATGGGGGGGACGGCAAAGGTCCGGCTTTGGGCTGGGCGGGTAGGGGCATTTATTGCGGGACAAAATAACGATTATTCAGCCCAAACCGCGGTGTTCCCGGCGATTGTCGGCACACTGCTGTTAGTGATGCTGATGTCGGCGATCGTCATGCCGCTAGGGGTGGTGGCGGCGATCTATCTGCACGAGTATGCTCCGGCAAATTGGCTTACCCGGCTCATTCGTATCGCGGTGGGCAACCTGGCGGGGGTCCCGTCGATTGTCTATGGTGTTTTTGGCTTGGGCTTTTTTGTGTATGTTCTGGGAGGGACTGTCGATCGGCTATTCTACGCCAGCGTGCTCCCAACCCCGACTTTTGGTACGCCGGGGCTGTTATGGGCCGCGTTGACCCTGGCGTTATTAACGTTACCGGTCGTGATCGTCGCCACGGAAGAGGGGTTATCGCGCATACCGCCTTCCCTGCGCCACGGTTCCCTGGCACTCGGGGCCACCCAGGCGGAAACCCTATGGCGTGTCGTACTGCCCGGCGCGGCGCCGGCGATGATCACGGGGTTGATCCTGGCCGTGGCGCGGGCGGCGGGCGAAACGGCCCCGCTGATGTTGGTGGGGGTGATAAAGTCGGCGCCCGCGTTGCCGCTGGATGGTGACTTTCCTTATCTGCATGCCGAACGTAAATTCATGCACTTGGGATTTCAAATATACGATATGGCTTTTCAAAGTCCCGATAGCGATGCGGTGCGCCCATTGGTGTTCGCCACCGCGCTGTTATTACTGACCATCGTGGTGGGACTGAATTTGGCGGCTGTCGCCCTGCGTCACCGTCTGCGGGAAAAATATCGGATGCTGGCGCTTTAAAGGAGAAATAACGATGTCCCTGCTGACCCCGAAGATATTCCCGTCTCTGCCGGACATAAGTCAGCTGAGCACGGAACACGCGGTGCTGGAAACCGAAGACCTCAACGTGTTTTATCAAGGGCGACCGGTGCTGGAAAATATCAGCCTGCGTATTCCCAAACGGCGGATTACCGCGCTGATCGGCCCCTCTGGCTGTGGAAAATCGACGCTGCTACGTTGTTTTAACCGGATGAATGACCTGAATGATGATTGTCGCATGGAAGGCGCGGTAAGATTGCTCGGCCAGGATATCTATCGACCAGAACAAGACGTGGTTGCGCTACGCCGGCAGGTAGGCATGGTGTTTCAACGGCCCAACCCCTTCCCGAAATCTGTTTACGACAATGTCGTATATGGTCTGCGCCTACTGGGTATAAACGACCGGCGTTTACTTGATGAAGCGGCCGAACGTGCTTTACGGGCGGCGGCGCTCTGGCACGAAGTCAAGGATCGGCTTAAAGAGAATGCATTCCGCTTGTCCAACGGCCAGCAGCAGCGGTTGACCATTGCCCGCGCCATCGCTATCGAGCCGGAAGTCCTGTTGCTGGATGAGCCGACATCGGCGCTGGATCCTATTACCACCCTGACCATTGAAGAGCTCATGTCATCGCTCAAAAACCAGTTTACCCTGGTGCTGGTCACCCACAATATGCAGCAGGCCGCCCGCGTTTCTGACTACACGGCGTTTTTGCATCAGGGTCGTTTGGTCGAGTATACCGCCACCGATCGGCTCTTCACCTCTCCCGCGCAGCGCAAAACGGAAGAGTATATTACCGGTCGGTTACGCTAGGGGAGATCCGCCAACGGCACGCGGGTGTCGCTGGCGCCCCATCCGGAGGCGCGGTGGGAAAACCCGGCTTAATCAGCAGCATATCCCGGCGGCGGTAGCGGTTTTTCGTCCAGCCAGGCGCAGCCTTCGCGTAGCGTCAGCCGCCCCTCAAGCAGCCAGCCTATGGCCAACGGATAAATATCGTGCTCTTGCGTTTTGATGCGGCTGATCAGATCGTCTTCATTATCACCGGTGAACACGGGCACCTTGGCCTGTAAAACCACCGGGCCGCCATCCAACTGCTCGGTGACAAAATGCACCGATGTTCCATGCTCGATATCGCCATTGGCCAACACCTGTTGATGGGTATGCAACCCAGGATAGCGTGGTAGCAGGGAAGGGTGGATGTTTAGCATCTTGCCCGCATAATGGGCGACAAAGGCCGGAGAAAGAATGCGCATATAGCCGGCCAGGATCAGCGCGTCCGGCGCATAGGCGTCAATACGTTGCATCAGCGCGTCGTCGAACGATCCGCGATCGGGATAATCGCGGGGATTGAGCGCCTGCGTCGGCAGTTTTGCCAACGCCGCGCGCTGCAACCCGTAGGCATCGGAACGGTTGCTGAGCACCGCGGCAATCCGCGCCTTAAGCTTTCCCTGCTGGCAGGCGTTCATGATTGCCTGGAGATTGCTGCCTTCACCCGATATCAGCACCACAATCGTTTTCATTAACGAATGATGACTCGTTCAGCACCGTCCTGCGCCTGGATTTCACCCAGTTTCCATGCCGTTTCGCCCAGCTCTCCCAGTAAACGCAACGCCTGGTCGGCGCTATGGGACGGTACAACGACAACCATGCCCACGCCGCAGTTAAAGGTGCGGTACATTTCATGACGACTGACATTACCGGCCTGCTGCAGCCAGCCAAACACCGCGGGCCAGTGCCAGCTACTTTCGTCGATGACCGCTTGGGTACCGTTGGGCAGCACGCGGGGAATATTTTCCCAAAACCCGCCACCGGTAAGATGGGCGATGGCGTGGATCTCGGTTTTGGCAATGAGTTCAAGCAGCGCCTTGACGTAGATGCGCGTGGGGGTCAGCAGATGATCGGCCAGGGATTTCCCCGCCAGTTGGGTTTGCAGCGGATCGGTCCGGCTGAATTCTAGAATTTTCCGCACCAGAGAATAGCCGTTGGAATGCGGACCGCTGGACGCTAACGCCAAGAGGGTATCGCCGGCGCGGACCTTGCTGCCGTCGATGATTTCCGATTTTTCCACCACGCCTACGCAAAAGCCCGCAACGTCATAATCCTCGCCGTGGTACATTCCGGGCATTTCAGCCGTTTCCCCACCCACCAATGCGCATCCAGACTGCTTACAGCCTTCGGCAATACCGGTGATGACCTGGGCCGCGGTATCCACATCCAGTTTTCCAGTCGCGAAATAATCAAGGAAAAACAGCGGCTCGGCGCCCTGTACCACCAGATCGTTAACGCACATTGCCACGAGATCGATACCTATCGTATCGTGACGTTTTAAATCCATCGCCAGGCGTAGTTTGGTGCCGACGCCGTCGGTACCGGAGACCAATATGGGCTCGCGATATTTTTGCGGCAGCGCGCACAGCGCACCGAATCCACCCAGCCCACCCATCACTTCAGGACGTTTAGTCTGTTTAACTACACCTTTGATACGGTCAACCAATGCGTTGCCGGCATCGATATCCACACCTGCGTCTTTATAGCTGAGAGAGGTTTT
>JAATGH010000198.1 GCA_015654745.1 Enterobacterales bacterium | reverse complement strand
GGGGCATTACAGAATAAAAGGTGATGGAGAAGCTATGAGTTCCTCGTGTGTTGAAGACCTGAGCTTTCATGATAACGCTTGGTACCGCATCGTCTGTGAAATGCTCGCCGAAGCCGGGGTTGAAATCAATGGCTCAAGGCCCTTTGATCTTCGAATCAAAAACCCAGGTTTTTTTAAGCGGGTGTTACAAGACGGGTCGCTGGGTTTAGGTGAAAGTTATATGGATGGTTGGTGGGAATGCGACCGGCTGGATGTTTTTTTCCAGCGTGTTCTTAAGGCCGGCTTAGAAAATAAACTCCCTCATCATCTAAAGGATACCTTTCGCATTGCCGCGGCACGGTTGCTGAATCTACAGTCAAAAAAGCGCGCCTGGATTGTGGGTAAAGAACATTATGATCTAGGTAATGACCTGTTCGAAAAGATGCTTGATCCCTATATGCAGTATTCATGTGGCTATTGGCACCGGGCGGACAGTCTGGAACAAGCGCAAGAAGACAAACTGAAAATGATCTGCGAAAAGCTGCAGCTTAAACCGGGCATGTCCTTGCTCGACGTTGGCTGTGGTTGGGGTGGACTGGCCGCCTATGCCGCAAAAAATTATGGCGTGTCGGTACAAGGTGTCACCATTTCCGCCGAACAGCAGAAGCTGGCGCAAAACCGCTGTGATGGGCTGGATGTCACGATCTTGTTGCAAGATTACCGCGATCTGAATATGCAATTCGATCGTATCGTTTCTGTCGGTATGTTTGAACATGTCGGCCCGAAAAATTACGCAACCTATTTTGACGTAATCGATCATAACCTCAAGCGCGACGGCCTGTTTCTGCTGCATACGATCGGTTCAAATGAAACCGATATGAACGTAGACCCCTGGATAAGCAAATATATTTTCCCCAACGGTTGCCTGCCATCGGTTCAGCATATTGCCCAAGCCAGCGAGCGGCATTTTGTGATGGAAGATTGGCATAATTTCGGCGCGGATTATGACCGGACGCTAATGGCGTGGTATGAGCGGTTTATTGCCGCTTGGCCAAAATTTGCCGATAGCTACTCTGACCGTTTTTACCGCATGTTTATCTATTACCTGAATGCTTGCGCCGGTGCATTCCGCGCGCGCAATATCCAACTGTGGCAGGTTCTATTCAGCCCGCAGGGCGTGGAGGGGGGTATCCGGGTCCCGCGTTAAAAAACACGTTAGCAGCCTGGCATGCGCCAGGCTTTTTTTATATTGTATTTAGTACCGCGCCGGAAGTGGCCTCACGCTGGGCCAGTATGCGTTCCACGGTATCGACCACCGCCTGGGTTTGAGGGTCGATTTCGATATTCACCCGTTGCCCCAGCCGTTTTTTCCCCAACGTGGTTCGGGACAGCGTCTCTGGAATCAAATGAACACAGAATTTATCCTGCGTCACTTCCCCGACGGTAAGCGAAATACCGTCGATTCCGATATATCCTTTGTACAATACATATTTCATCAGATTTTTGTCCGGCAGCTTGAACCAAATTTGCCGGTTGTTTTCCGATGTCACAATTTTTACAATTTCCGCACTGCACATAATATGGCCGGACATTAAATGGCCACCGATCTCGGCGTTAAACGCCGCTGCGCGCTCAACATTGACCTCATCACCCACCTTGAGCTCGCCGAGGTTGGTAATGCGCAACGTCTCCTTCATCAAATCGAAGGCCACGACGCCATCGTTGATGGCGCTTACCGTCAGGCAGCAGCCATTATGTGCCACTGAGGCACCGAGCTCCAGGCCAGCCATCATCGACGCCGGCAAGGTAAGATAATGCGTGCGAAAGTTGCTTTTTTCCTCAATGGCAACGAGAGATGCCGTGCCCTGAACAATACCCGTAAACATGACCATCGCCTCTGTGAATCATACGTGGTAATCGTGAATCCATTTTGCCCGATTTTTACGCGAAAACCAAATTACCGCCCCGATAAATCCACGCACCATTGCACTAAATTGTGCTTAATGGCACTAGCATAACCCTCTAAATGCTTTACACTGTGCCACATAATTTAACGTTGAATCATTAGATTAACCTTTCCTGATCACTTCATTCTTGTAAAACGATAGGTGCCTACGTGCAGAAGTACTTCTTGGAAGCGCGTATATTAATGTTCCTGGCCATACCGGTTATTCTCGCGCAGATAGCCCAAACGTCAATGGGCGTGGTGGATACCATCATGTCAGGATCCGTTAGCGCAACGGATATGGCCGCCGTCGCGGTGGGAACCTCGATATGGTTGCCGGCGATATTGTTCGGGCATGGTCTGATCCTGGCCCTGACGCCGGTGGTGGCTCAGCTTAACGGCTCAGGGCGCCGAGACCACATTGCCGCGCAGGTGCGCCAGGGATTTTGGCTCGCGCTGGGTGCGTCGTTTCTGATCATGTTTTGCCTGTATAACAGCCAGTTGGTCATTGAAAAAATGCACAATGTCGACCCGCTGCTGGCAAAAAAAGCCGTAGCCTATTTACATTATCTTCTCTGGGGCGCGCCCGGCTATCTGTTTTTCCAGGTACTGCGCTGTCAATGTGAAGGACTGTCTAAAACGAAACCGGGCATGGTCATCGGTTTTTTCGGTCTGCTGGCCAATATTCCCATTAATTATGTGTTTATCTATGGGAAATTGGGCATGCCGGCCATGGGCGGCGTGGGCTGCGGTATCGCCACCGCCTCGGTCTATTGGTTTATGTTTGCCGCCCTGTGGGTGTATATGAGCAAAGCCGGCGGTTTTAAGGATTTGCGGCTTGACGCCCGGCTAGTCAAACCCGATTGGCCGACGCTGCGACGGTTGAGTGGCTTGGGACTTCCGGTTGCCCTATCGCTGTTCTTCGAGGTGACGCTGTTCGCGGTGGTGGCTTTACTGGTTGCGCCGCTGGGTATCGTGTCGGTGGCCGGTCATCAAATCGCCCTGAATTTCAGCGCGCTGATGTTTGTATTGCCACTGTCGGTGGGCGTGGCCGCCACCATCCGGGTTGGTTTTCGCCTGGGAGAAAATAATGTCGCCCAGGCCAGGATCTCAGCCTGGACCAGCCTGGGCGTCGGCATACTGCTGGCCTGCGCCACCGCCATTTTCACACTGGTGTTCCGCGTGCAGATTGCCCGCCTTTATAATGACTCGGCGGACGTGGTAACCATGGCCGCGCATCTCATGGCGCTGGCGGCTATTTACCAAATTTCGGACTCGATACAGGTCATCGGCAATGGGGTATTGCGCGGATATAAAGATACGCGATCGATCTTCTTTATCACGTTCACCGCCTATTGGCTGCTGGGCTTGCCCAGTGGGTACGTGTTGGCCTTGACGAACCATGTGGTGCCGGCCATGGGTCCAAGCGGCTTCTGGATTGGTTTTATCATCGGATTAACGTCGGCCGCGCTAATGATGCTGATGCGCCTGTTATGGCTGCAACGTCAGTCGCCGGTGCGGATATTACGGCGAGCGGCACGCTAAATCCAGGCATTGCCGCGCACAAAAAAGCATCACGCTGCGCATTAGATCATCAGTTGATCGTCACAGGCGTGGAAAATCGCTTTTTCCTCTTGCATGCGCCGGTAGAGCCCGTTAATATTCGTCCCGCTGCCGGTCTGGCGGTTATTTCAAAATGCGTTCTTAGCTCAGTTGGTTAGAGCACCACCTTGACATGGTGGGGGTCGATGGTTCGAGTCCATTAGAACGCACCACTTTTAGTGCGTCCGTAGC
>JAATGH010000345.1 GCA_015654745.1 Enterobacterales bacterium | reverse complement strand
CGGCGGCGATCCTCGCCAGTGCTGAGGTTATCGATGCCGCGCAGCTTGGTGACGCGCTGGACGACCCTTCGTTCCTGGCGCTACTGACTTCGCTGATCAATAACGGTTACTGGTACTTTAAAAATTAGTCGTCTGGCCGAACGCGATAACCCCGCGTGAAAACGCGGCACTGTTTGCGTTTTCAGCTTTTCAAGCCTGATTAATTAACGCCGCGCGATGCCTGAAAACATCGCGCGGCGTTATTGTTGGCCGCCATCCGGAAGTGCCGACCTTTATGGCGGATCGCCTCCCAGCAACGCTCTGACGCGCTAGCGGTTTATAGAATAATGATAACCTCTACGCAATTGACTCAAACTGGGCTACAGCACCTGATGGGACTTGGCCTTCGAGCGCAACGCCGTCAATTCGCCGATCCGCATGATGACCTGTACCGCTTTTTCCATCCCGTCCTGAGACGCGAATTCATGTTTGCCATGATAGTTGTAACCACCGGTAAACAGGTTCGGACAAGGTAAACCCCGGAAAGAGAGCTGCGCGCCATCGGTGCCACCGCGTATGGGTTTCATGATGGGTTCCAGTTCACAGTCGCGTAAAGCCTGCTGGGCCAGCTCAATAATATGCGGATGTTTGGCAACCTGTTCATGCATATTGTAATAACTGTCCTCAATGGACAGTTCAATATAGCAATCCGGGTGGAGGCCTTTACCTAATTTCTCGGCGGCGGTAATCATAAACTGCTTACGCGCTTCAAAATTTCGACGATCGAAATCACGGACAATGTAATGCATTTCCGCCCGGTCGACGCTGCCTTTCATACTATTCAAATGGTAAAAGCCTTGATAACCGTCGGTAGTCTCGGGCGTTTCATTAGCCGGCATCAATTGATGAAACCGGGTGGCCAGGGTCAAGGCATTGACCATAACACCCTTGGCAGAACCTGGATGGACATTATTCCCGACGATTTTTACCAGTACCGAGGCGGCATTGAAATTTTCATATTCCAATTCACCAATACCGCCGCCGTCCATAGTGTAGGCCCATTGGGCGCCAAAACGCTCCACATCAAAAAACTGCGCCCCTTTGCCCACCTCTTCATCCGGGGTGAAGGCAATGCGGATGTCGCCATGAGGTAACTGCTGATGTTTAATTCGGACCATTGCGGTGATAATTTCCGCAATACCGGCCTTATCATCGGCGCCAAGCAGGGTTTTACCGTCGGTGGTGATCAGGGTATGTCCCAGCAACTGGTGCAACACCGGGAACATCACCGGCGAGAGAATTTCATCTCCATTGCCCAAGGCGATGTCGCCACCACGGTAATTTTCCACAATTTGTGGATTAACATGCTTGCCGGAAAAATCCGGCGCGGTATCCATATGGGAAATAAAGCCAATGGTCGGCACCGTCCACGCGACATTAGACGGCAATGTAGCCATCAGACAACCATGATCGCTTAATGTCACCTGCTCAAATCCCAACGCGGTCAGCTCATCTTGCAATGCCCGCGCCAGTTTCCACTGTCCTTCGGTACTGGGTACCTGTTTAACTCCTGGCTTTGATTGAGTATCAAAAGAGACATAATTCAGAAAACGATCGAGTAATTTATCCATTTTTCCCGCCTGTCGCATCACTTGCACCTATTATGGGTAGCGATGATTATTCGAATATTGTGTCAGGTCATTTTTCACTGTTTTGACCGCTAAAAAAGTATGATTGCCTTAGCATAGCGTATTTGTTGAGGGCATTTGTGAGTTTTGTACCACACGTCAAGATTGAACGCCCGGACCTGCCGGTGTGGATAGGGGGAGCCAGCCCGCATGGGGGAGGGTTCGCTTGCCGCGGGATGTTTCATGATGGCATGGGAGTGGTTTCGCTTGCCGCGAACATTGTTTTTTTATTTTGCCCCGTGCGGGCAATCGACGAGGGCCGGCCGTCGCGCCGGCCCCTCGACCCCGCGCCCCCGGCACCACACGTTTATTGCTGATAAGACATGGGATTCATTCGTGCCAAAGTTCAAATCTTGACCTGAGTATGAGCCTGGGCTTGGATAGAGATTTAAATTTAGATTCTGGTTTACAGTTTATAATGGTGACTAAGGTTTAGGCTTAAATACGGGTTTACGTTTAGATGCGGGATGCATGTTTAAAAACGAGTTTGGGTTCGATTCGAGTTTAGGGCTTGATTTGGACTTTGACGTTGTGCCGGCATAAAGCGCGCTGACGGCACGGCTGCCTACCGGACGAGCCGCCGGGAGCGGCTCGAGCTAAGGGCCGCGCCGGGAGCGCGTCCCGTGCGGTCCATGGGGCGGCGGACGGGACGGAAGGCACCGCAACGCGGCGAGCGAAACCTCCCCCATGCGGATATGGCTCCCTCCCTCGCGGCACGCGAAACCGCCGTCTTATCCCCGCTGTGCGGCCAACCCCTCAATAAACCTATTCACATACTCCGGTACACCTACGCTGGCCGGCCCGTAAATATGCTCCTCGAACTGGCTTTGCACGTGGCTTGGCTCCAGATTGAGCTCCACCGTTCTGGCACCGCTCAAGCGGGCTTCATGCACAAAGCCGGCCGCGGGATAAACATGGCCGGACGTGCCGATAGACAAAAAATAATCCGCCTGGCCAATGGCGGTGTAAATTTCATCCATGCCCAGCGGCATTTCGCCAAACCAGACCACATGCGGTCGCAGTACCGAGGGAAACTGACAGCAATGGCAGCGGTCATGTTCGGTCACGTCTTCCGTCCATTCAAATACCTGGCCGCTGTTGACGCAACGCACCTTGAGCAGCTCGCCGTGCATATGGATAACGCGCCGGCTGCCGGCGCGTTCGTGCAGATTGTCAATATTTTGCGTCACCAGCAAAAAGTGATCGCCCAACACCTGCTCTAGCTCCGCCAGCGCCACATGGGCAGCGTTGGGTTTGATCTCCGGCTGCTGCAGCTGGCGCCGGCGGGCATTATAAAACGCCTGCACCAGTTGCGGATCGCGCTGGAAGCCCTCGGGCGTAGCCACATCCTCAACCCGGTGCTCCTCCCACAGGCCGTCCGCCGCCCGAAACGTACGAATGCCGGACTCAGCGGAGATACCGGCTCCGGTCAACACCACCACAAAAGGTTTTTTCATTTTGGTTACCGCCAGTGTGTCACGATGAAAAATACGTGAACGCAAACGTTGTTGCCTTAATCGTTTACTTTTACGGAACTGCGTTAATCGGCGATGTATACGCATACAGCATTCCTTAAAGCCCGGCAAAACCGAGGCTTACAGACCACTTAGGACCCGTGCCGGATCAATACGGCTGGCACGCCGGGCCGGATACCAACTCGCCAACAAACTGAGCAACAGCGCCGTGCCCAATACAATCGCCACATCAAGCCAATGCAGCTCGGTAGGCAAAAAATCGATGGGGTAAATATCGCCGGAGAGCAAATTATGTCCAAGCATACGTTCGATACCCTTCACCAATGACGTTAAATTCAGCGCCGCCGCCACACCGACCACCACGCCGCTAACGCTGCCGGTTAACCCGGCCAGCAGGCCATACCAGATAAAAATAGCACGGGTCAGGCGGTCTTTAGCCCCCAGGGTACGCAATATGGCGATATCAGTGCTTTTATCCTTCACCGCCATCACCAACGTGGACACGATATTAAAACAGGCTACGCCAATCACCAGCACCATGGCCAGGTACATGATAGCCCGGATCATTTGGATATCCCGGTACATATAACCGTAGGTGCCAATCCAACTGCGGATATAAACATAGGATTGGGTCACTTCCCCCGCGTCGCGCACCAGCTTGTTGGCGGCAAACGGGTCCCCCACTTTAATCGCAATACCGCTGATGTCCTGCCCTCGATCCAAATATTGCTGCGCATCGGCCAGCGGCACCATGGCGAAGCTGTGATCCAACTGGCCGCTCAGCGCCAGGATGCCGCTGACCTGCAGCCGAATGCGCTTAGGCTCCAGCAGCTTCATCTGCGGATCGCTATTGGGGATCATGATGGTTAGCCAATCGCCCTGCTTAATATCCAGGGCCGCCGCGACGCCCTGGCCAACAATAATTTGCTGCTTGCCGGCGGCAAAATCACGCCATGCCCCATTCTGCACATAAGACGGCAGCGCACTTAAGCGCGACTCCTGCTGCGGATCGACGCCACGCACCTGGATGGCCTTCAGCTTGGCGCCCCGTTCCACCAACCCGGTGAAATTCAGGTAAGGCGCCGCCGCCACGATGCCCGGTACTTTTTCCACTCGGCCCAATATCGCGGGCCACCCGGTAAACGGCGGGTTCACCGGTTCTATCTCCCCGTGGGGAACCACCGCCAGGATGCGATGGTTCAATTCACGTTCGAACCCGTTCATGGCGCTCAGGCCGATAATCAGCACCGCCACGCCCAAGGCAATACCGACGGTGGAAATAATCGAAATCAGCGAAACCATACCACCGCTGCGCCGGCCACGGCTAAAGCGCAGTGCAATCTGTAACGCCAGCGGTATGCCTCTCATCCACGGGCTCCCAACAGGTCGGCGTCTTGCTGCAGTTGACCGTCGCGCATTTCCAACTGGCGATTCAGGCGCCGCGCCAAATGCAAATCATGCGTTACCACCAAAAAAGCGGTGCCCTGGCGCATATTGAGTTCACCCAATAGTTCAAAAATACTATCGGCGGTGCGCTGATCGAGGTTACCGGTCGGTTCATCGGCCAACACCAGCGCGGGATGATTAACTAATGCACGTGCAATGGCCACCCGCTGGCGTTCGCCGCCCGACAGCTCGGAGGGACGATGATGACCCCGTTTTTCCAAACCCACCGCCGCCAGCATCTCGGTAGCGGTAGCCTTGGCCTGCTGCGGAGTAGTGCCGCCAATCAGCAACGGCATGGCCACATTTTCCATCGCGGTGAAATCCGGTAGCAAATGGTGGAATTGATAGATGAAACCTAAGCGGCGATTACGAATTTCAGCACGCGCCTGGGAAGAAAGCGTATTAAGCGGCTGGCCTTCAAAAATAACATCGCCGGACGTTGGCTCGTCCAGTCCGCCCAATAAGTGCAACAAGGTACTCTTGCCCGAACCGGAGCTGCCGACAATCGCCATCATTTCGCCCGGCTGCATGGAAAAGGTTACGTCACGCAGCACGTCGGTGAAGAATTTGCCTTCCTGGTAACGCTTACTCAAATTGTTACATTGCAACAAAGGAGCATTATTCATAACGTAAAGCCTCAGCGGGGTGCACGGCGGCCGCGCGCCATGAAGGGTATAGCGTGGATAACAGCGCCACCACCATGGCCAGTAGGGCGATGGTGACCACCTGTAGCGGGTCGATATCAATCGGTAACTGGGCGCCATCAAGAAACGCGCCGATCACCGGCATCAAATTATTCAGCTGGCTGGCCAGCAGCAGGCCCAGTCCGGTACCTAACAACGCGCCGATGACGCCGGCGCCGGCACCTTGCACCATAAAGACCAGCATGACCTGGCGCCGGGTCAATCCCAGGGTTTGCAAGATGGCCACTTCGGCCTGTTTTTCCATGACCAGCAGACCGAGAGAGGTAATGATATTAAACGCCGCCACCACCACAATCAGGCTGAGCAGCAATCCCATCATGTTTTTTTCCATACGCACCGCCTGGAAAAGATCGCCCTTGCGTTCGCGCCAATCTTTCCATTCGGTGCCGGTCGGCAGCGTCTGGCGGCTTACCGCTTCAACGTCCAGCGGCTTTTGCAGCCACAGGCGCCAGCCGGTAATATTCCCGGACGGATAACGCATCAGGCGCGAAGCGTCCTGTTGATTGACCAGCAGTTGGTACTCGTCCACCTCGCTATTGGCGGCAAAGGTGCCGACCACGGTGAACAACCGCTGGCTCGGGATGCGCCCCATCGGCGTAAACTGGCTGGCGCCCGGCACCATCAAACGCAGCTGGTCGCCACGTTTTACACCCAGTTGGCCGGCCAGTTGCTCGCCAAGAATAACTTGATAACCGCCCGGCTGCAGTTGCTCTAAATGCACATTCACCAAATAACGCGCCAGGGGCTCGGGATCCTGCGGATTCACACCCAGCATCACGCCCACCGCCACGCTGCGCGCGCTCTGCAAGACCACATCGCCGGTGGTTAGCGGCACGATACGGCTGATCCCCTTAAGTCCTTCTAGCGTCGAAGGCGGAATGCGTTTAGGATCAAGCGAACCACCGGGCGTGGTAATCAACGCCTGGGGCATGACGCCCAGGATGTTGCCTTCCAGCTCGCGCTCAAAGCCGTTCATCACCGATAACACGGTGACCAGGGCCATAACGCCCAGCGTGATGCCGATGGAGGATAACCAGGAGACGAAGCGCCCGAATCGGTCTGATGCCCGCCCGCGCATGTAACGCAGGCCGATATATAATGCGACAGGTTGATACATTGAATTCCGTTTTGATGCGGTTGCCAAAGCAAAGTGATCAAGGATAATAAAGGGTCGTACCCTATTATGGAACCACTAACCACCTCTAGAACCGGCTTTTATTCTTGTTAGGCCGCCGAACATGAGCCATCATGCTTAATGCATGACCGTTTCGCCGCAGGCCACAGCGTGTTGGCCCCAGGCCGCAAGAGAAGAGATCTGACCACTGTTTATGTCCGAACATTATCGTTATACCTTACCCACCAAGCCCGGTGAGCAGCGTTTATTGGGCCAACTCACCGGTGCCGCCTGCGCCGTGGAATGCGCCGCTATTGTCGATCGTTACTCCGGTCCCGTCATGCTGGTCGCGCCCGATATGCAAAACGCGCTGCGTCTGCACGACGAAATCCGGCAGTTCACGCGCCATCCGGTGATAACGTTGCCCGATTGGGAAACCTTGCCCTACGACAATTTTTCACCCCATCAGGAAATCATCTCCGATCGGTTATCGACGCTATACCGGCTGCCTTCCTTGGAGCGCGGGATTATTATCCTGCCGATCAACACCCTGATGCAACGGGTATGCCCACATTCCTTCCTCCATGGCCACGCGCTGTTGATGAAAAAAGGACAACGTCTGTCGCGGGACAAGCTGCGCGCCCAGTTGGAACAGGCCGGTTACCGTAGTGTCGATCAGGTCATGGAACATGGTGAATTCGCGACTCGCGGCGCGCTGCTCGACCTGTATCCCATGGGCAGTGAAGAGCCCTATCGCATTGATTTCTTCGATGATGAAATTGATAGCCTACGCATCTTTGATGTAGACACACAGCGAACCCTGCAGGAAGTGGATCATATCAATCTGCTGCCGGCCCATGAATTCCCCACCGACAAGACCGCCATCGAATTATTCCGCAGCCAGTGGCGCGAACAGTTCGAAGTCAGGCGCGACGGGGAGCATATTTACCAGCAGGTAAGCAAAGGGATGCTGCCGGCCGGCATCGAGTACTGGCAACCGCTGTTTTTCAGCGAGCCGCTGCCGGCATTGTTTAGCTATTTACCCGCCAACACATTATTGATTAATACTGGCGACCTGGCCGCCGGTGCCGAACGTTTCTGGCATGACGCCAACCAGCGCTATGAGAATCGCCGGGTGGACCCTATGCGGCCACTGGTGGCGCCAGATACCTTATGGCTACGGGTAGAGAGCTTGTTCAGCGAGCTGAAAAACTGGCCACGGGTGCAGTTGATCGGCGAAAAACTGCCCGAGAAAGCCGCCAACGTCAATATGGAGTACCAACCGCTGCCGGACCTGGCGGTCGAAGCGCAAAATAAAGCGCCCATGGATAAGTTGCGCCAGTTTTGTGAAGGATTTGACGGCAGCGTAATCTTCTCGGTCGAGAGCGAAGGCCGGCGTGAAACGCTGCAGGAACTGCTGGCACGTATCAAGCTGAGCCCCAAACTGATCGCCCGGCTGGATGATATCGTCCGCCCGGGAAATTACTTGATTATCGGCGCCAGCGAGCGCGGGTTTATCGACCAGTACCACCAACGCGCCCTGATCTGCGAAGGCGATTTACTGGGCGAACGGGTCAGCCGCCGCCGTCAGGATAACCGCCGGACCATCAATGCCGATACGCTGATCCGTAATCTGGCGGAACTGCATCCCGGTCAGCCGGTGGTCCATCTGGAACACGGTGTGGGCCGCTACGCCGGCATGACCACATTGGAAGCCGGGGGTATCAAGGCCGAATACCTTATTCTCACCTATGCCGGCAACGATAAACTCTATGTACCGGTGTCGTCGTTGCATTTAATCAGCCGCTACGCGGGCGGCGCGGAAGAAAATGCGCCCTTGCACAAGCTCGGTGGCGATGTCTGGTCGCGGGCGCGGCAAAAAGCGGCGGAGCGGGTGCGCGACGTGGCGGCCGAGCTGCTGGATATTTACGCCCAGCGCGCCGCCAAGGTAGGCTTTGCCTTCCGACAAAACCGCGAAAATTACCAGCTGTTTTGCGAGGGTTTTCCCTTCGAGCCCACCCCGGATCAGGCGCAGGCGATCAACGCGGTGCTCAGCGATATGTGCCAGCCGTTGGCCATGGACCGGTTGGTGTGCGGCGACGTGGGTTTTGGTAAAACCGAAGTCGCGATGCGTGCCGCGTTCCTGGCGATTGAGAATCATAAACAGGTGGCGGTGCTGGTGCCGACCACCCTGCTCGCCCAACAGCACTTCGATAATTTTCGCGACCGCTTCGCCAACT
>JAATGH010000246.1 GCA_015654745.1 Enterobacterales bacterium | reverse complement strand
TCGTTGCCGGAATGAAGCTGGGCAAACCAGAAACGACTGGAAAGCCCCTGTAGCGGCGAGAGGCAGGGTTGTAAATACTCATTTTCCGCAGCCTGACCGATGAGCAGGTAGGTTTGCTTGAGCAAAGTACCAAACAGTCGCATATCGTCAAGTGTCGATATACCTTCAAACTGTTCCGCCAGCAGCAGCATTTCCTTCTTTTGCAGGTGTGATCCCCGGCGCGTCGCCAAGCGAATGGCAAACTCCCCCACACAACGGCGCAGCTCCAACACTTTCAGTTGGACTTCAACGGAAATAACCGGAATAAAGACCCCTTTGTACGGATAGATTTCAACGAGGCGATCGGCGGCTAAACGCTGTAACGCCTCGCGGACGGGGCTACGTCCCAACCCTGTAAGCTCCATGAGCTGTGCTTCGGAAACCATCGATCCAGGCGCCAAATCCTGGAAAATAATCATGTTCTCAATAGCTTCATAAGCCTGATTCATTTTATTGGCTGGTAGATTCATTAGCACCGACTCCCTGATGATTGAAGGCATTATGACGCCAACCCCCGCTAACTTCACCAATAATATATTAACAATAAATATCAAACAAATTAGCAACATACCATATATTTTGTGATCCATCTCCAATTTAACCCAACAAAGAATGGATGTTTAGCACGTGAAGTGCAAATCTAATACTCAACTAATATATTAGATGTTGATTAGATGGATTCCCAGCGCAGGCGCGCCGATTTTCTGCGTTTCCAGAGGCGATAGCTCCGGCCTACAGGACATAATCGCAGGGTAACAGCAATGGGCCGTGGGCATAGCCCCTGGCATAACTAAAGGAGAACGTAGTGATACTGAAAAACCAGGTCGCGCTGGTAACCGGCGCCGGCAACTTGAAAGGCATTGGTAAAGGCATTGCCTGCGCGCTCGCCGAAGCGGGGGCGGACATCGTCATTAACTATGTGGTTAATCCGCAAGAAGCCGAGCAGGTGGCGGCCCTTATCCAAGGCTATGGCCGGCGGGTATTACTCGCACAGGCCGATATTTCACGACCGGACCAGGTCAGCCGGATGTTTGCCGAAATAACGTCGACGTTTGGCCGTCTGGACATTCTGGTCAACAATGCGGGGGTATGCGTCTGGGAACCCTTTCTGGAGATAAGCAAACCCGCATTCGACCACGCGGTGAATATTAACATCAAGGGGACTTATGAATGCGCGCGGCAAGCCGCTCGGCTGATGACGCAAAATCACATCCGCGGCAGGATTATCAACATTGCTTCAGGACATGCCCGCCGCCCGATGCCCTTGATGGGGGTTTATGCGGCCACCAAGGCGGCTATCGATCACTTGAGCCAGTCTATGGCCTTGGAGCTTGCCCGCTACGGCATCACCGTCAACCAGCTGTGGCCCGGCTTTGTGGATACCAACATTAACGACCTGAAACCGGAGTTGGCAACGGGCGAAGGACGCAAAAAGCTGCTGGCGACCATTCCGATTGGTCAACCCGCGACCATAGAACAACTGGGCGCTGCCGCCGTCTATTTATGCAGCGATTCCGGATCTGTAGTGACCGGCGACTTTATTAAAATTGATGGCGGCCAGCACATCCGGTGCATCTGAAGACAGGGAACATACTATGCCAACAACAAAGCAATTATTGATCGCCGGCGGCGAAGACGATCGAGCGCTACTTGCCGCCTTAGCGGCGCATTATTCACAAAACGGTTACCAGGTGCTTTTTGGCAAGCAGTCTCAGCCAGAAGACTTCCAGGATCACATGGCACAATTAACCCTGGCCGGGCGCACCCTCGATGCATTCATTTATATTTCCCCCACGCCACGGGAAGGTTCCATGCTGGGTGATCATGACAACCTTATCGCTACGGCAATGGACGACGATCTGGAAAAAGGTCTGTGGTGGATTCAGGCGGCCTGTAAACACATGGTACGGCAGGGACGCGGCGGCCGCATCGTGACGCTGGCGCATATCGCGGCCCTGGTGCCTACCGAACGTTTTTCCTACGGCGCCGCCGGTCAACTGGCGCTGATGAACCTGTGCCGCTCGGGCATTCAGGAATTGGTGCCCTATAATATCAAAATCAATACCGTGTTTCGGGGCTTTAGCCAAAGCGATCCCGCCCAGCGCACCTTTTTTGAGCAGCTTAAAACGTTGCATAAAGAGGATGGTATCCCTTTGCTGGAATATACTCAGCCAGAGGAAGTGGCTAAAACCTGCTATTTATTAACTGATACCAGCATCAGTAGTTTTAATGGTGCGATGCTCACCATGGATAGCGGTTTTAATATTACACGCAAGATACGTTATCTCTCACCGATAATTACATAATAACAAAAAGACTAACCATAAAATTTGGCAGGCAAGCCAAATAAATCAACGCAATAATCAAGC
>JAATGH010000095.1 GCA_015654745.1 Enterobacterales bacterium | reverse complement strand
GGGCGGGGAGCGCAACTGGGATTATCGCGCGTCCTGGATCCGCGATGCCTCTTTCAGCGTGTATGCCTTGATGCGTTTGGGATATACCGAAGAAGCGAGCGCCTTTGGTCAATGGGTTGGCCGCTGCATGGAAAACAGCCGTTTTCAACCGGAAAAGCTGCAGGTGATGTACCGTCTGGACAGCAGCACCGACCTGCCGGAAGTCAATTTGACGCATCTTTCCGGCTATGGCGACTCTACGCCGGTACGTATCGGTAATGAGGCATACCGGCAGCTGCAATTGGATATCTATGGCGAACTGATGGACGCCATTTATCTGGGCAACAAATATGGCGAAGCCATTTCCCACCGCGGCTGGCAACATGTGGTGCGCATGATCGACCATGTCTGTGAAGCCTGGGAACAGGCGGATGCGGGTATTTGGGAAATGCGCGGCGAACCGCAGCATTTTTTACATTCCAGACTGATGTGCTGGGTCGCCATCGACCGCGCGCTACGCCTGGCCACCAAACGGTCGCTGTCCATGCCCTATGAACGCTGGGATCGGGCGCGTACCGCCATTCGCGACGATATCTGGACGAATTTTTGGAATCAGGACCTTGGCCATTTTACCGCCACTCGCCATGGCGCCGATCTGGACGCGTCCATGCTGCTCATGCCGTTGTTCCGCTTCGTCGGCGCCACCGATCCTGACTGGTTGGCGACGTTGGACGCCATCAAACACACCCTGGTTCAGGATGGCATGGTACGCCGTTATCAAGTGGAGAAGACCCCCGCGGATTCGATACGCACAGAAGAAGGCTCTTTTGCCGCCTGCTCCTTCTGGTATGTGGAATGCCTGGCCCGCGCCGATCGCCTGGAAGAGGCGCAGTTTGAGTTTGAAAAATTGCTCAGTTACGCCAACCCGCTCGGTCTGTATGCCGAGGAGATCGATTCGCGGGGATATCCGTTGGGCAATATCCCCCAGGCGCTGACGCATTTGGCGTTAATCAGCGCCGCATTTTTTCTCGATCGCAAACTCAGCGGCGATGAACCCCAGTGGCAACCCTAGCCGGCGATAACCAGGCGGTGTCCTACGTTAAACCGCGGTGCAACAGCGGCACCGCCGGCCATCGACACATTAGCTTATTCGGGCAGCAGGCCGATAAACGTGGTCTTTTTACGCGGCCCCGTCATCAACGGCTCCAATTGCTCGACGCAGCGCAGGTAGTGGGCGGTTTTTTTATGCGCCGCCACCGCCTGCTCATCTCGATAGGCTTCATAGATATAAAAGCGATTAGGGAGTTGCTCATCCCTCAACACATCGAAACGCAGATTGCCCGGTTCCCGTACCGCGCCCAGATGGTTTTGGCGAAATACCGCCAGGAACTCATCCACCTTATCCGGCTTGACGTTAATTTCCACTAAAGTGACATGCATTATTTTTCTCCTGCGACATCCCGTTCATGACAAAAGAGTTCATAGGCGCGCTCGGCGTTTTCACCCTGATGCACCACCGCCTGCACCGCTTTTAGCATGGCCACCGGCGCAACGGATTGGAAAATATTGCGGCCCATATCCACGCCGGAAGCCCCCTGATCGATGGCGCGGTAACACATGTCCAACGCGTCGCGCTCGGGCAGTTTTTTGCCGCCGGCGATCACGATCGGCACCGGACAGCCGGCCGCTACCCGTTCAAATCCGCTATCCGTATAGTAGGTTTTGATAATCTGCGCGCCAATTTCGGCGGCGATACGCGTGGCCAACGAGAAGTAACGCTGATCCCGCGCCATGTCCTTGCCGACGCCGGTTACCGCCATGGTGGGCATACCATAGCGTGTGCCCTGATCCACCAATTGAATAATGTTCTTGATGGACTGATGCTCATATTCACTGCCAATATAAACCTGCGCCGCCATGGCCGCCACGTTGAGCCGCAGCGCATCCTCAATGGAGACCGCCACCGCTTCGTTCGACAGCTCGCCAAGGATCGAGTTGGCGCCGGAAGCGCGCAGCACCACCGGTTTATTGACCGCGGGTGACACCACGCTGCGCAGTATGCCGCGGGTGCACATCAATACATCGGTATGGGCAAACAGCGGCGCGATATGCAGGTCAATGCGCTCAAGTCCGGTGGTCGGCCCCTGAAAATAGCCGTGGTCGAAGGCCAACATCACCGTACGGCCCGAGGCGGGATTAAATATCCGCGCCAACCGCGATTGCATTCCCCAGTCAAGCGCACCGCTTCCTTTGAGGTAAAACGCGGTATTTTGCTGCGTCACGCCGATGCCGAAGTCCTTCCCGTCTCTTATATCATCCAAATCAGCCATCACTGCTCCTCCCCGCCGCGGGAATCAAAAGTCATATTTGCCAATATTGTCTTTCGTGAACTGCACGCGCTGCGGCAGCAAGACAATGCCGTTATTCTTCGCTTCGTATTGATAACCCTGCACGCTATTAGGCGAAACGACGACTTCGCCCACCTGCGGAATGGTTAGCTTGTCGCCTACCTTCAGATCGCCCTTCTGCAGCATTTCGTGGGCCACATACACCGCGATTTTGCCTTGCTGAACCACATCCCACAGGCCGAAGGTCTTGACCGTGCCGCGCTCAACGTAAGGGCGCATCACGTTCGGTGTACTAAATCCCACGATGGCCACGGCGTGACGGCCGAGATTTTCCGCAGCCTGAGCGGCGGCGGGCAGCGCGTTGGCATCCGGCGCAATAATGGCATCCAGATCCGGATAAGCTTTTAAGATACCTTCGGCGGTTTGTAATGATTTAGTCGCATCGTTATAACCAAACTGCGTGGTGACGACATTCCAGCCAGGGTGATCGGCGGCAATTTTCGCTTTGGCCTCCTTTACCCACTGATTTTGATCGGTTACGGTGGGACTGGAGTAGAAAAACGCTACTTTGGCCTGGTCCTTGAGGTCCTGCTTGGCCGCCATGTCCACCAGCAGGGAACCCAGCTGCTTCGGGGTACCTTGATCGATGTAGAGCGTACGGCACTCCGGTTTGGTATCGGAGTCCCAGGTCAGGACCTTAACGCCGCGCTGCATCGCGCGCTTAAGCGCCGGGCACAACCCGTCCGGCGATACCGCCGACACGATAATGGCGTTATAGCCCTGGTTGACGAAGTTGTTGATGAGCTGAACCTGCCCGGAAACGCTGGGTTCGGTCGGACCGTCATAGGTTACGTCGATGCCCAGTTCCTTGCCCGCGGCCAGAGCGCCATTACCGCCACTGGTGAAAAAGCCGACCCCCACCAGCTTGGGGATAAAGGCAATGCGCTCGGCGGCCTGGGCGGACAAGATGCCCGCAGCCAGATACAGCGCCCCCGCCACTACCGCCTTGCGCCAAATCTTATGTTCCATGGTGTTTACTCCATTATGCCGTAGAGAGTTACAGAGGGTCCCGCGGGCGGACCCGCCGGACCAGGAAACGGATGATGAGGTCCCAATGCAGGCTGGCGGAACGGCCCACCACCACCAGGATCAGCAGCGCCCCGGAGAGGGCGCTGCTGATCTGGTTGCCCACCCCGGCCATTTGCAGGCCTTGCTGCAAAAAACCCACCAGCAATGTTGCCAACGCCGTACCGAGAATCGAACCGGAGCCACCATAGATATTGGCGCCACCCAGGACCGCCGCCGTGATGGCCGGCATCAGCAGCGAACCGCCGAGGTCGGAACGCGCGGAGCCGAAATAAGAAACCAGCAGCACCGACGCTACCGCCGACGCCAGGCCGGTCAGCCCATATACCGTACATAGCGTGCGCCCCAATGGTACCGCGCTGTAACGCGCCACCCGCGCGTTTTGGCCAATCATAAACACGTTGCGGCCAAGCCGAGTGCGGTGCATAAGCAACCAAAATCCCAGTAGCATGAATAAAAAAACCAGCAATGGCATCGGCAAACCGCCCAGGGCAAGATTGGCGAAATCGCTAAACGCGGAGGGAAAGCCGCCGATGCCCTCAAAGCCGGTGGCCCCCGCCAGCCCCGATAACAGAAGCGCGCTGCCGCCAAACAAGTAGAGGGTGCCCAGGGTGATCACCAGGGGATTAACGCCGGTATAGAGAATCAGCCCCGCATTCAATAGCCCGCAGGCTAATCCCAGCAGTAAGGTTAAGGGGATGGCGGCGGCCATGGGCACGCCGCTTTGAAACAGCACGCCCAGGGCAATGGCGCATAACCCGACGGTAGAAGCAAAGGAGATATCGATGCCGCCGCTGACGATGACCATGGTCAGCGGCAGGGCGACGATGCCGATGGCGATAAAATCGCTGGTGCTGAACAACAGCATCGTCACATCCAGCATGCGGGGATTAATGGCCCCGAACAGCAAAATTTCCGCTACCAGCAGCAACACCAGCGTCCCTTCCCAACCCACGGCTGTTATCTTCATCAGGCCACCCCACCCTTTTTATCCGCGCCTAGCGTGGTGCGCCGCGCGCCGTCGGACGATTTTTTCCTTCCCTTGGCCGCGACCGGCGCCGGCAGGAAGCGGGCATATTTTTGCCGGCGCCGGCTTTGTTCCAGCGCGCGGCGCAGCCGTCCGTCGAAGATCAGAACGCCCAACAGTACGAGTCCGGCGATAAAATCATTCCACCAGGCCGGAAGCCGCAGCAGGACCAGCACGCTGTCGATTTGCGTTAGAAAATAGGCGCCAAGGATTGCCCCGGCCACCGTGCCGGTGCCCCCGAGCAGGCTGACCCCACCCAAAACACAGGCGGCGATAGCTTTCATTTCCAATCCACTGCCGGTTTGATTCGGCACGAAACCGATCTGCGAGGCGAAAACGATACCGGCCAGCGCCGCCATCAAACCGTTGACCATAAACGCGGCGATACGCAGCGTATCGACCGGTACCCCCAATTGGCGCGCGCCCTGCAGGTTATCCCCCACCGCGTAAAATCCCCGGCCGAAGGCGGTGCGTCCGCATAACCAGAACAGGCCGACCAGCAGCGCCATCACCAGCCAGCCGATAGGAGAAATACCTAACCAGGCCGGGCTTGAGAAGCTTTTCAGTCCCGTGGGTAATCCCTCGATCCATTTGCCGCCGGTTAATAGCAGCATCAATCCGCGGTAGAGCCCCAGGGTGCCGAGCGTGGCAACAATGGCAGGAATACGCAGCCAGGCCACCAGCACCCCGTTAAACAGCCCCGCCATACCGCCCACCAGCAGCGTCGCCAGAATAGCGGCGGTCATTCCCCAGCCGGCATTCAACAACAACCCCAGCGCCACCGCGCACAGGCCGGTGGTCGAACCCACCGACACGTCGATATTCCGAGTCAACATCACCAGCGCGGCGCCCATGGCCAGCAGCATCAAAATTTGCGCACTGCTGAAAATCATCGCCAGCGTCTGCAGACTGATATAGCTGCGATCCAACGCGCCCAGCAGGACAAACAGCGCCATAATGGCTAACAGCGCCGTCAGTTCGCGATTGTTTTGCAATAGTTTACGCATTGGTGACGGCCTCCATGGTCGCTTGCCTGGTGGATAACGAGCCAAAGGCCATGGCCATCATCTGCTCCACGCTCACCGTTCCCCGGTCCATAGGCGCGCTCATTAAGCCCTGGTGCATGACCAATACCCGATCGGCAAGCAAGGCGATCTCCTCCGGATCGGAGGAGATCAACAACAGCGCCACGTTTTGCCGCACCACGTTAAGCAGCAGTTGATAAATATCGGCCCGCGCCGACACATCGACGCCACGCGTCGGCTCATCGACAATCAGCAAACGGGGTTGCGCCTCCAGACATTTGGCAATCAACAATTTTTGTTGGTTACCACCGGAAAGCGTACGCACCAACTGATCGGCATGGGCGTATTTGATGCCTAGCGCCCGGTGATAACGTTCCAGGGTCGCCAGTTCCTTACGCGGATGAAGCCACCATTGCGTCCGGCCGGCGGCCAGGGCGCCGGTATTCCAGTACAGCGGAGCGTCAAGGTATAATCCCGATGCCTGACGATCTTCCGGCAGATAGACCAGCCCGGCGGCCAGCCGCTCCCGCAAGGCCAGGCCGCCGATATCGCGACCTTCAAGATGCAGCCGCCCGCCGCTGATGGGGCGCAGGCCATAGAGACTTTCCGCCAGTTCGGTACGCCCGGCGCCCACCACGCCGGCCAAGCCGACGATTTCTCCGGCGTGGACGCTAAACGATACCTCTTTGAACCCCTCGCCAGAGAGCCGCTCGACCTCCAGCACCGGCAGGCGCGCGGCCGTGGTGTTCTTTTGTCCCGGTAAATCCAGCCACATTTTTTGCGCGGCGGGCAGGCCGGTATCATGCACCACCGGGGCAATTGCCTGAATCAGCGCATCACTATCGAATTGGCCGCTGGGCCCGCTCAGGGTAATGGCACCATCGCGCATTACGCTGATCCAGTCCGCCAAGGCATGCACTTCGGGTAACTTATGGGAGATAAACACAATGCCTACCCCCTGTTGTTTCAACCCCCGCACTTGCTGGAACAAGCGCTGAGTCTCGATCGGCGTCAAGGAGGCGGTGGGTTCGTCAAGGATCAAGATGCGCGCATCGCGCATGAGTCCGCGCAATATTTCCACCAACTGCTGGTCCGCTACTTCCAGCGTGCTTGCCGCTGCTTGCATCGGCAAATTGCATCCCAGCCCTTCAAGCAAAACGCGCAGTTTTTTCCCATCGGCCTGGTGACGCGGCAGCCGAAACAAAATGTTCTCTTTTACCGTCATATTGGGAAACAGCATCGGCTCCTGCGGCACCAGATAAATGCCCTGCTGATGCGCTCTGGCCGGCGTCAGGCGATCACAATGTTCCCCCCTAATGCATAAGCTGCCGCTATCCGGGCTCACTACGCCGGCAAAAATTTTCATCAGGGTTGACTTGCCGGCGCCGTTGCCCCCCAGCAGCGCATGAACTTGCCCCGGCATCAGGATAAACTCGATATTTTTTAATACCGCCACCCCGGAATACTGCTTGCTGATGTGGTGCGCGCCTAATAACGGCGTAGTGGGTATCGGGGGTTGTGCCATCATGTTGCCCTCGGCCAGATATGAACAAATGAATTTTAAATTCAAAACTGTTCATAATCCTAGTGGGCGCGTTATAATAAAACCGCAAGATTGATCACAATTTGTTCATCACGATTTTTTAAGCGCGACAATGCGACAAACCCATGTCGCTTTTGCCGGTTCCGTCACAGTTCGTCGTTGTTCTTGTGTGAACAATTGATTTAAATTTTAATAAGTGTTCTATATGACTAAAAATAATCCTGATAATTCCAACCTAACGGACAGCAGCATGGCCGAACAGGAACTCTTAGCGCGTATAGCCTGGTTTTATTACCACGACGGCATGACCCAGGGAGAAATTGGCGACCATCTTGGGCTTACCCGCCTGAAAGTGTCGCGCCTGTTGGAAAAAGGCCGGCAGTCTGGGGTGATACGGGTGCAGATAAACTCGCGTTACGAAGGCTGTCTGGAGCTGGAACACCTGCTGCTTGCGCGTTTTTCACTTAAGCATGTCCGGGTCTTGCCCGAGCTACCGCGGCGGGAAATTAACCAGCGCATCGGCATTGGCGCGGCCCATGAAATTATGAAGCAGCTACAGCCGCAACAGCTCCTGGCGATAGGGTTTGGTGAAACCGCCATGAGCACGCTGCAACATTTGAGCGGTTTTATCACCTCGCAGCAGGTAAGGCTGGTGACACTGTCCGGCGGTGTAGGTCCGTATATGACCGGTATCGGTCAGCTCGACGCCGCCTGTAGCGTCAGTATTATCCCGGCGCCGCTGCGGGCCTCGTCGGCCAGCGTCGCGGAGATTTTCCGCCAGGAACGCAGCGTGCAGGACGTCATGCTCACCGCGCGGGCGGCGGATATTGCGGTGGTCGGCATCGGCTCGCTCAGCCAGCGGCGTGACGCCACCATTATGCGCTCAGGCTATATCAGTGAGGGCGAGCAGCTGATGTTTGGCCGCAAAGGGGCGGTAGGCGATATTCTCGGCTATTTTATGCAGCGTAACGGCGAACTGGCCGAAGATATGCCGATTCACCAAGAGCTGATCGGCGTTTCGCTGCGCGATCTGGACAGTATCCCGCTGGTGATCGGCGTCGCCGGCGGCGCGGAAAAAGCCGAGGCGATCCTGGCCGCCATGACGGGGAAACATATCAACGCCTTGATCACCGAGGAAAGCACGGTACGCGCCATGCTGGCTTTAGCTTGAACCACCGGATAAACGCCGGTGGCGTAATAGGACTCGCTTAACGATAAATTATTCCGATCCTACACGGCGCTTTGGCGCCCATGACACAGAGATAAAACAATGACCTCACTCTGTAACCCTACACCACGCTTACCCGCAAAAGAGCAAGACTATCTGCTGGCCCTGGACGCCGGTACCGGCAGTATCCGGGCGGTCATTTTTGATACTATCGGCAACCAGGTAGCCGTCGGCCAGGCGGAATGGCGTCATTTAGCCGATCCCGCCATTCCCGGGTCCATGGACTTCGATCTGGAGCATAACTGGCTCCTGGCCTGCGGCTGCATTCGCCAGGCGCTGCAACAGGCCGACCTGCCTCCCCAGGCGATCCGCGCGGTATCCGCCTGCTCGATGCGCGAGGGTATTGTGCTCTACGATCGCCATGGCAAACCGATCTGGGCCTGCGCCAACGTGGACGCCCGCGCCAGCCGGGAAGTCAGCGAGCTAAAAGAATTGCATGACTATGGGTTTGAGCGTGAAGTCTATGAAGTGTCGGGGCAGACCCTGGCGCTGGGCGCCATGCCCCGCCTGCTGTGGCTGGCCCATCACCGGCCGGAGGTCTATCGCCGCGCGGCGACCCTCACCATGATCAGCGACTGGTTGGCCTATATGCTAAGCGGCGAGCTGGCGGTAGATCCCTCCAATGCCGGCACCACCGGCATGCTGAGCCTGGTCAACCGCGACTGGCAGCGCAGCTTACTTGAGATTGCCGGCCTGCGGGCCGACATCTTGTCGCCGGTGCGGGAAACCGGCACGATATTGGGCAAGGTCACCCGCGACGCCGCCCACGCCAGCGGCCTGGCCGCCGGCACGCCGGTAGTGACGGGCGGCGGCGACGTGCAGCTCGGCAGTCTCGGGCTGGGCGTGGTGCGGGCAGGCCAAACCGCGGTGCTTGGCGGCACTTTCTGGCAGCAGGTGGTAAACCTGCCCGCGCCGCTCACCGATCCGGAAATGAATATCCGGGTTAACCCGCATGTGATACCCGGCATGTCCCAGGCCGAGTCCATCAGTTTTTTTACCGGTTTGACCATGCGTTGGTTTCGCGACGCTTTTTGCGGTGAGGAGAAGCTGATCGCCGAGCGCATGGGGGTAGATACCTACAGTCTGCTGGAAGACATGGCCGCCAGGGTACCGGTAGGCTCCCATGGCGTGATGCCGATTTTTTCCGACGCCATGCACTTTAAAACCTGGTATCACGCCGCTCCATCGTTTATCAATCTGTCCATTGACCCCGATCGCTGCAACAAACAGACGCTGTTTCGCGCGCTGGAAGAAAACGCGGCCATCGTCTCGGCCTGCAATCTGGAGCAAATCGCCCGGTTTTCCGGCGTAAAAACCCCGGCATTGGTGTTCGCCGGCGGGGGTTCCAAAGGCAAACTATGGTGCCAGATTCTCAGCGACGTCACCGGCCTGGTGGTCAAGGTGCCGGAGGTCAAGGAAGCTACCGCTCTGGGCTGCGCCATCGCCGCCGGGGTGGGCGCCGGACTGTATTCCTCATTGGCGGAAACCGGCGAACGACTGGTGCGCTGGCAGCGGGAATACCAGCCCAATCTTGAAAATCACCAGCACTACCAGGTGATGAAAACCAATTGGCAGGCGGTGTATGCCGATCAACTGGCCCTGGTGGATCATGGCCTGACCACATCAATGTGGAAGGCGCCGGGGCTTTAGCCCCGTGGTGGCCCAAGGGTACGGGCAGTCGCCGCGTCAGAAACGGACATGGCGGCGCCGGAGGGATTAGCTTCATGGCTCGGCGCGCGGGGACGCACCCGCGGCAAGCTGTACTACCGATTTTCGTCAAAACTGTATGTTTAAAATAAGTCCTTGAACAGGTACTGTGGATCATCAGCCGGGAGCCGTTCGTCTCCAGGTAGCAATGCTCGCGGTAAAACACAAGGATCATGGGATGGCTTTAAAAGATACGTTGTTGGCGCTATTGGTGGTGGTAATCTGGGGCATTAATTTTGTGATCATCAAGTTGGGCCTGCACGGCATGCCGCCTTTTTTACTAGGGGGCCTGCGTTTTCTGCTGGTGGTTTTCCCGGCCATCTTTTTTATTCCCACCCCTAAAATCCCGTTGAAGTGGCTGGCGCTGTATGCCTTAACCATCAGCTTCCTGCAGTTCGCTTTCCTGTTTTGCGCCATCAACCTGGGCATGCCCACGGGCATTGCTTCGCTGGTGCTGCAATCGCAGGTATTTTTCACCATCATCCTGGGCGCGCTGTTTCTGGCGGAAAAGATCAAAATCATTCAGGTACTAGGCACGCTTATCGCCGCGGCCGGCATGGTGGCGCTGGCTGAGGGGGGCATGGCCAACGCCCTGTCGACCATTCCCCCGGTCGGGCTGTTAATGACGCTGACCGCCGGTCTGTGCTGGGCGTTCGGCAATATCACCAATAAAGTCATCATGACCAGCGCCGCCAAAACCCCGATCCTGTCGCTGGTGGTC
>JAATGH010000112.1 GCA_015654745.1 Enterobacterales bacterium | reverse complement strand
GAATAACGCTCTTGTCGGAGCAGGGCGGTTTGGTATTGACGTCGGCAGGCTTTGGCATAGACACACACAGGTTTGATGACCAATGTTTCGATACTCTACTGGTATTGGGCGATAACGTGGTGCGTCCGGCTTCCGTGGGCCTGATTGAGTATTTGCGTCAATCCGGCAAGTTCACGAGACGCATTGGCTCTATTTGTACAGGCGCCTCGGCGCTTGCGGAAGCCGGTTTACTGGATGGCCGCCGCGCGACCACGCACTGGCAGCATGCGCGCGAGCTGCAAAGGGCGTACCCGAAAATAAAGGTAGATGAAGACCGTATTTTTGTTAATGACGGTCCAATCTGGACCGCGGCGGGAATGAGTGCTTGCGTGGACTTGGCGTTGGCCTTGGTTGAGCACGATCTTGGCGCCGAGGTCACGCGCTTGGTATCCAGACAGCTGGTTTTGTATCACCGCCGGGCCGGCGGTCAGTCGCAGTTTTCCGTGATGCAGGATTTAGATCCGAAAAGCGATCGTGTACAGGCCGCCTTGACGTATGCGCGTCAGCACTTAAAGACGGATCTCTCCGTCGGGACGTTGGCGGACGTGGTCCATTTAAGCCCGAGACAGTTCAGCCGGGTGTTTCTGGCCGAAACCGGGAAATCTCCAGCAAAAGCCATTGAAAATCTCCGTTTAGAGTCGGCCCGAATGATGATGGCAGCCGGGCACCATTCTATCGAAATGGTCGCGATTGATACGGGTTTTGGTGACCATGAGCGCATGCGTCGCGCCTTTATCAGAGCTTACGGTCAACCGCCTCAAGTCTTCATGAAAGCGTTACGAACCTGATGTATTGCCAGATTGGTGATGGGCAACGACGTGGTTTATTGACGTTGACCTTTATGCGGCGTGGCGTCATAGGCAGATTGTCCGTAAAGGTGGCATCTATGGCCGGCGGCCGTTAGATTTCGATCGTAATATAACTCTCACCGAACCCCAACCCAAGCAAGCAGTGAGGCGTTATACTATGAAGATCATCAGAGCCGCCGCCGTACAAATTTCCCCGGTGCTTTACAGCCGTGAAGGTACCGTGGCCAAGGTCATTGACAAGATCCGTGAGCTGGGTGAAAAGGGCGTGAATTTTGCCGTTTTCCCGGAAACCATTGTTCCCTATTATCCCTACTTCTCCTTTGTTCAGACCCCTTATGAAATGGGCGCTGAGCACTACAGGCTCCTCGACCAGGCCGTGGTCGTTCCTTCCGCCACCACCGAGCTGATCGGCAAAGCAGCCAAGGCCGCCAATATGGTGGTCTCCATCGGCGTCAACGAGCGCGATGGCAGCACCCTGTATAATACACAGTTGCTGTTTAACGCCGACGGTACCTTAATTCAGGCGCGCCGTAAAATTTCGCCCACATACCACGAGCGCATGATCTGGGGCATGGGCGATGGCTCAGGCCTGAAAGCCGTGGACAGCGCCGTCGGCCGTATCGGCCAGTTGGCCTGCTGGGAACATTACAACTCCCTTGCCCGTTATGCCCTGATCGAAGATGGCGAGCAAATTCACGCCGCGATGTATCCAGGTTCCTTTGCCGGGGATCTTTTCACTCGGCAAATGGAAGTCAGCATCCGCATGCACGCCTTGGAAGCGGCCTGTTTCGTCGTGAACTCGACGGCCTGGTTGTCTCCAGAGCAGCAAGCACAAATCATGGCTGACACGGGTTGCGACATCGGCCCGATCTCGGGGGGGTGCTACACCGCCATCATCGATCCCCAGGGCGAGGTTATCGGGGCCCTGACCGAAAACGAAGGTGAAGTGATCGCCGATCTGGACTTCTGGGAGATTGAGAAGCGTAAACGGCAGATGGATTCCCGTGGACACTATAGCCGTCCCGAGTTGCTAAGCCTGGTCATTGATCGTACGCCCCATCGCCATGTCTATGAGCGTAGCGTTCATCCGAAGGTCGCGGAATACGAAAATCCGGCCGAGGGCGGCCAGTCATAAGGGTGCGCACCCACTTCACCTCAGGGTCAGTCTAGATACCCAATAGACCGGCTTAATCTTGAATGCCTCGCGAAAGGGGATAGTTTAATGAACATAATCGAGACGTTGCTAAAGCGCAACGAGACCTTCTGTGAACACGATTTTTCCGCCGCACTTAACATCGTGCCATCAATGAAAACCATGATTATCGGCTGTGTAGATAGCCGGGTCGATCCGGTGGATATATTGGGTTTGCAGGCCGGTGAGGCCGTGGTCATCCGCAATGTCGGCGGACGCATTGAGCCGTCGGCCCTGCATATCATGTCAATACTGGGCGCCGTGACCAAAGCCAGCGGCGGGGTGCTGGGTACCGGCTGGAATCTCATCGTCCTACATCATACAGACTGTGGTATCAAGCCATGTCTGACCCATGCCCCCGAACTGCTCGCCCACTATTTCGGGGTTCCGCTTGGCGAACTGGATAATTTAGCCATCACCGATCCCTATGAGTCGGTGCGGGTGGATATCGCTGCGTTAAAGGCCAATCCGCATCTGCCAAAAGACTTCCTGGTGACGGGCTTGGTTTACGACGTTGACACCGGAAAAGCGCAGGCTGTGGTACCCACTGCGCCCCTACGCGACTAAAGCTTATGATGGCGGTCGTTTCCCGTTGACGGGTAAGCGCCGCTATCTATGGGGCGTCGTCGAGACCGGGGTTAATCCCTCGCCTGGCCGGGCTCTGACATCGCCACCCAGTGCTTGACGCTGGAGCGTTCCCGCATCCGCGTGTACCACGCGTTAAGCGCCGCGTACTGCGCGGGAACCTCCAGCTCCACCAGGGCGGCAAAGATCAATCCGCCGATAACCGTAATATCGGCCATCGTGAAGGTCGCTCCGGCGACGAACGGTTGCCGCGTTAGCACGCTATCGAAATAATGCATACCCCGTAGGGCTTTGTCGCGTTGCCGGAGACCCCACTCGGCATTTTGATACAGCTCGACGTTGGGCCCCAGACCGGGCGTGGCGTGGTGAAAATAGACGCTGATGGCGTCGAGCAGTTCCAGCTCGGCGCGCTTGCTCATCATATGGATAACGCCCTTTTCGCGCGGCGTCCCGCCGGTAAGCGTGGGCGCGCCGTCCAGGTTGTCAAGGTATTCGGTAATGGCCGTGCATTCGGCAATGCAGGTCCCATCGTCAAGTTCAAGCACCGGCAGCGTGCCTGAATAGTTTTTGGCGAGAAATGCGGCCTGCTTATGCTCGCCTTGCCAAAGATTGACCGAGACAAAGCGTATGCGCGCTTGCAGATGCTTTTCGGCCAACGCGATACGAACCCTTGCGGGATAAGGGCCGGTGTGCCAATCGTAAATCGTCATCATGGCCGGACTGGTCGTGTCATCATGATCTAGGTTTGATTTCATTTTGCTATTTACCTACCTGTCAGTTGGTAGGTAAACGGTATAGGTTAGAATTTTATTGGTCAAGCCCTTTTTTTCGCTTAAGATGCGGAACCATTGAAACAGCGAGGCAGCAACGTGAGCTCAAACTATCGGGAAGCCATCCTGGCCGCCGCTAAAAGCGCCGCGCAGGCGCATGGTTACAACGGCTTGAATTTTCGCGATCTCGCTCAAACCGTGGGCATCAAGAGTGCGAGTATTTACTACCACTTCCCGAGCAAGGCGGCTCTGGGCGCCGCGGTAGCCAGACGCTATTGGGAGGATACTGCCGCCGCCCTGGAAACCCTGTTAACCGAAACCCAGGATCCGATTCGCTGCCTGCGTCAATACCCCGCTATTTTTCGCCAGTCGCTTGAGGACGATAACCGCATGTGCCTGTGCAGCTTCATGGCTGCCGAATACGACGATCTGCCGGATGCGGTAAAAACAGAAGTCCAAGCCTTTACAGATATCAATGTGGTTTGGCTACGCAAGGTGCTGTCCGCCGCGAACGTGGTCAGCCCCGAGCAGAGTGAACCCCGGGCGCGCGCCATCTACGCCGCCGTCGCCGGCGCTCAGCTTATGGCCAGAAGCCGCTCGGATATCGCGCTCTTCGATGCGTTAATCGAGAGCTATCGGGTGGCCGGACCCTTACCGGCATAACGGTCTGGCGGGCTATCGCTTCGCCTAAAGGCGCCAGGACCGCGCGCGTTAGCCCAACCCACGGGTATTGCGATCACGCGCTTCCTATTACCTGCCGGTTTGCCAAACGAAGGCAATATATTTATTGTTGTGCTAATAGGGGTATTGTCGTCTATTTTTCGCTGGATAAATCAACCATGATTAATACCCAGGTGAATTGAAGCTTACCTTGATCATTCTATGTGCCTTATGTAACATAGGTCACATGGAGTATAATGGGCATGGTGGGCATTATGGCGATAGGACGTTCTGGGCGAATAGTGTTGGAGATAGATCCGGAAACGAAGAAAAAACTTTATTCTATCTTGACGTTGGAATCACTTACCCTTAAAGATTGGTTTTTGGTAAAAGCTGAAGAAAAAATAAAAGAAAGTCTAAAAAAAGAGCTGGCAGGAAAAAATAAAGATGAAATTTAAGGCTGATCAAACCGCACAAAAATTGCGCGGCGGTTATTATACTCCCCAAAAAATAGCAGATTTTACGACAAAATGGGTATTAGGAAAATCACCCGCGACAATCTTGGAGCCCAGCTGTGGTGACGGCGTTTTTTTTCAATCAATTTATAATAATGCTTATCGACCAGATGCTGAGATCGTCGGTTTCGAGCTTTTCGATAGTGAAGTCATAAAATCAACCGAGCGCTGCCAGTCGCTCGGTTTTTCACATTTTTCCATACAGGAAGGCGATTTTCTTGAATGGGCGGAATGCAAAGTTAAACATAAGGAATTGCTGTTTGATGCCGTATTGGGCAATCCTCCATTCGTAAGATATCAATTTCTTGAGAAAGAGTTTCAGCTGCATACGGAAAATATTTTTAAGCTGCTTGATCTTAAGTTCACCAAGCATACCAATGCCTGGGTGCCTTTTATTATCTCGGGCATTGCCATGCTCAAGCCCGGCGGCCGGCTGGGCATGGTTATCCCCTCGGAAATCATTAATGTCATGCATGCGCAATCGCTGAGGACATTTCTGGGTGAGCAGTGCTCAAAACTGGTGGTTATCGATCCCCAGGAAATATGGTTCAGTGAAACCTTGCAAGGCGCGGTCATCCTGTTGGCGGAAAAAAAGCAGGATGCCACTATACTTTCCGCGGGCGTAGGCATCGAAAGCGTTAAAGGATATGATTTTCTTGACCTCGATCCGGAGGCGCTTTTCGTTAACACTAGTTCAATTAATGGCGAGACGGTTAAAGGCAAATGGACTAAAGCCGTGCTTAATAAAAACGAGATTAGCCTACTCGACAAATTTGTCCATCATCCAGAGGTGTTTTTATTTTCTGACATTGCGCATGTTGAAGTAGGTATTGTCACGGGCGCCAATGAGTTTTTCCTGGTCAATAATAAAGTGGTTGAAGAGTATTGCCTGCAAAAATTCGTGAAACCTATGTTCGGCCGCAGCCAGCATTGCCAAGGCGTAATTTATGATGAACAGCAACACCTGGCGAATATAGAAAATGAATTGCCGGTGAGCTTTTTATATTTAGATAAAGAATTTAATGAACTGCCAAATGAGGTCAAGGATTATATCCTTTATGGTGAAAGCCAGAAACTTCACGAACGCTACAAATGCAGGATCCGCTCGCCATGGTATAAGGTTCCCTCCGTATTTAGTAGTAAGCTGGCGATGTTGAAAAGATCGCATAACGCACCTCGTTTGATTTTTAACCAGTATGAAGCCTTTACGACGGATACCGCCTATCGGGTAAAAACCAAGTTAAATATCGACGAATCAAAACTCTCTTTTTGCTTCCTTAATCCGCTGACGGCAATATACGCGGAGCTTGAGGGCCGCTCTTATGGCGGAGGCGTGATGGAGTTAGTCCCCTCGGAAATACGGAAATTATACCTTCCATTACCCGCTGAATTGGACTTTGATCTTGCGGAACTCAATCATTCCGTGATGACGAAAACCATGGAAGAGTGCCTAAGCGAGCAAAGCATCGCCATTTTCAAACCCATGGGTTTTAGTGAGGGTGAATGCCAGGCCCTGATGAGCATTTGGACCAAATTAAAAAACAGAAGACAACGAAACGCTGAGTAAGCAAGCGTTGCCAACACACCCGCAACGTGAAATATCACGGGTAGAAATGAACCCCGTCTCGTCCGAGGGAAAGGAGTGGGTTTAGGCAATAACCAATTGATAGCGATCATCGCCGAGGTGGTAAAGCGTAACGTATTTACCCAACAGCGCTGGTTGCGCAATGAAGTCTTTCACGTTACCCCAGTGAATTTGGGTAACGCTATTATTTTGGCGGTAGGTTTCACTGTCCGTCCTACTGTCATGCGTCAGCTTCAACCGATGGTTTCCATATGAAATGCCGTCGATAACGATTTCAAATTGCGCGGTAGCCCTTTCCAGGTGCTTTTTGTGGATATTTTCGTCATAAAACCAATGCAGATTAGCGAACACGACATCCCTAAAGTAATGCCGTTGGTCAATATTTTCCATCAATCCTTTTTTGAAAAACATCGAACCGGTCGGATTGGTGTTTTTTCCCGTGGGTATATTGAGATCTCGCTCTTTCAATCCCTTGCCGCGCCAGACTTCGCCCAACGCCAGTCGGGGCGTAAAGGTTTTGGCGAGGGGGGTTCGTTTGGTTTTTTTTGTAATTTTTTGCGACGATAATATCGGAAAGGGTGGTACCAGACTGATGCTATCAGGTGATGTCTGTGCCGAACCGACGATGACGGCGTGCCTTTTTATATCTTCATTCTCTAAATAACCGAGAGCGGCCAAGGCATCAACCTCGTCTGGATGGCCTATTCTTTTTATATTGTCAGGATACTGCGTGTGGAGCTGGGAAAAGGTTTTTTCTAACATAATAATATTATTATTATCGCTGGCATCCTGTCTCGACAGCGTGAGTTCGGTACTGATTTCTATATTGCCGTTCAGGCCGGAAAAAGTAAGATTGGCGCTGCCAATAATGACCTTTACGTAATCAGATGAAAAAGCAGCATATAATTTTGGATGAAATATCCTGGATAGGGTGCCCATATTAACCGCAAAGGGTGATATTCCACAGGCGATTAATTGCTTTAGCGCCTGAGAAGACGTTACCCCATTCGCCACCCCGACATAGATCGTGACCTTATCGGCGATGTTTTTTAATAGATCGGTGATTTCATCAATACCGCCCGCGCGGACATAGGCTGAACTGATGATAAATGTGGCGGCCGATCGATCTGAAAGCAGCGTTCTTAACGATGCGGCGTGTAAATCTTCTGCATTCAAACCCTGCAGTAGAATTCGTGATATCGCCATTGATGCCTTCCACATTATTCTTTTTTTTATCATATATTACGATTAAGTATTTGGAAAGTAACGTCATTGACTTGGCCCCAAAACTACGTGGCTTATTGCTGTCGCGTTCGTGCCCCTACGCCTTACCGGTCCCAAGTATCGGCCTGGAAGAAATGAATACAGCGCTTTATTGTGGCTAAAAGGACCGCGCCCAAATAGGGGTAAACTACCCTAAAGTTTGCTTTACGCCTGCCGATAAAAGAAATTCATAAATGGACACGCCTCGTTACATAACCGCCAGCGGCGCGTATGCACCCTTACGGGACGTGGTCCTGCAGCAGGCTTTGCGCCCCATCTTTTTTCGGGTGGCAGCGGGGATTGACGCATGGAAAGGCTGAATCCGGTGAATGCGGCGGTATTGCTATGGCTGTGCTCTATGTGCGGCCAGGCGGCGGCGCTCAGCCCGGCGGAGCGGGATGTTATCCAACAGCAGCAACGTACCCAGCTGGAGCAGAACAGCCAGCAGCGTGATGCGCTGCAACGGATAACGCCGACGGGCGCGGGCGCCACTGCGGCAGGAACCACCGCCGGAGGGCCGTGTTTTACCCTGACCACCATTGAACTACAGGGAGCCGATGCCCTGCCGGCCGAGATCCGTCAACGATTAACCGCGCCCTATCTCGGCCAATGCGTCGGTTTAGCGCAAATTAACCAGTTGGTGAAGTCCGTCTCGGATTGGTATATCGCCCAAGGCTATATCACCAGCCGGGCCTTCCTGACCGCCCAGGATCTGTCGCAAGGCACGCTGCGGCTGGTGGTGATGGAAGGCAAATTGCAGGATATCCGCCTGGAAAATCAGGATGCCCGACTACTGCACAGCGCTTTTCCCGCCTTGAAAGGCAAGATCCTTAACCTGCGCGATATAGAACAGGGCATGGAGCAAATTAACCGGCTGCGGCACCAGCCGGTACGCATTGATATCCAACCGGGCAGCCTGCCGGGCTATTCGGTGGCGAACCTGACCGCCACGCCGGAACATCCGGTTTCCCTGAACGCCGGTTTCGATAACAGTGGACAGAAAAGCACCGGCGTCGGCCAACTCACCGCATCGCTGACCGCCAATAATCCGTTGGGGCTGGCGGATCAATGGTATTTCGGCGGTTCACGCAGCAGCGCCTTTATGAAGGATCGCGACGCGCGCGGGGTGCAAACCGGGTTCAATCTGCCGTATGGTTATTGGCTGCTGGATTACAGTTACAGCTACAGCGATTATTTCAATACCATCAGTTCGCAAGGTTACGATTGGCGCTCCACCGGCGACAGCCAGGCGCACCGGGTCACGCTGTCGCGGGTTATCTATCGCGACGGCGACATGAAAACCGGCTTGTCATTGGGACTGGCGCATCGGATCAGCCGTAACTACCTCGACGACACGCGCCTCGACAGCAGCAGCCATACCTTCACCAGCCTGACCGGCGGCATCAACCATAGCCAAAAGCTATGGGGCGGCTATGCTACGCTTTCGCCCGCGCTCAGCCGCGGCGTGCCCTGGCTGGGGGCGGAAAACGATGATAATCGGGCCGACGGCGCGCCCAAAGCCGAATTTACCAAGTGGGCCACCTCCGCCAGTTTCTACCTGCCGCTGGCCGGCAAATTCACCTATCTCACCAGCCTGTCCGGCCAGTGGACCGCCGATCGCCTCTACGGCACCGAGCGCATGACCATCGGCGGCGAAAGCTCGGTGCGAGGCTTTAAAGAGCAATACCTGTCCGGCGATAACGGCGGGTATTGGCGCAATGAAATTACCCGGCCGATCGCCGCGTTGCCGCTGCTGGGGGATATCGGCGCGGTGGCGGCGGTGGATGGCGGCTACCTGCGCCACGACCGCCAGGACGCCAATTCCGCCGGTAGCCTATGGGGCGCCGCCGTGGGGCTCAGCAGCGCCAATGCGTCGTTTGTCAGCCAGTTCACCGTCGGCTGGCCGCTGGCGTATCCGCGCCAGCTTTCCCCCGATCGGGTATCGGTTTATTACCGTCTCGGCGTGCTGCTATGAAATTAAGGAGAGCGGCGATGACGTTTCCGGTTGAGCCTGTGGCGGGTTTATGGCGGCGGCTGCTGGCGTATTGGCTGATCGTCCTGCTGGCCTGGCAACCGCTATTACCGGCCCTGGCGGCCGGCGTCAGCGTGGCGGCGGGCAATACCCAAACCCTGCAGGCCGGCAACGGCGTGCCGGTGGTGAATATCGCCACCCCCAACCAGGCCGGTGTCTCGCATAATCAATATCAGCAATTTAACGTCGGCGGGGAAGGACTGATCCTCAATAACGCCACGGATAAATTGACCCAAAGCCAACTGGGCGGCCTGATCCTGAATAATCCCAACCTGCAGGCCGGCCGGGAAGCCAAATCCATTATCAATGAAGTGGTGGGCGCCAACCGTTCTCAATTGCAGGGGTATATGGAAGTGGCCGGTAAAGCGGCCAATGTGATGGTCGCCAATCCCTACGGCATCACCTGTAACGGCTGCGGGTTTATCAACACCCCGAACGCGACCCTGACCACCGGTAAGCCGGTACTGGCCGCCGACGGTTCCCTGCAGGCGCTGGAGGTGACCCAAGGGGATATTATCGTCGAGGGCCGCGGCCTGGACGCCGGCCAGAGCGATGCGTTCTCGCTGCTGGCCAGGGCGACGCAAATCAATGCCGGCCTGTATGCCAAAGAGTTAACCGTCGCGGTCGGGGCCAACCGTATCGACGCCGCGGGCAATATTACCGCGCTCGGTAATCAGGACGGTACTCCCAGGGTGGCGGTAGATACCGGCGCGCTGGGCGGCATGTACGCCAACCGTATACGGCTGGTCTCCAGCGACAAGGGCGTGGGCGTCAATCTTGGCAACCTTAGCGCCGCCACCGGCGGCATCGCCTTGTCGGCGGCGGGCGATCTGACGGTAAACAACGCGGTGGCCCAGGGCGGCGCCACAGCCGGCGATCTGGCGCTGTCCGCCGACGGCAAACTGACGGTGAACAACGCCGTGGCCCGAGGTAGCCTTAACGCCAGCGGCAACGGCCTGCAGCTCGGCGGCAACGTGGCGGCGCAGAACGCCATGGCGCTCGCCAGCCGGGGCGATCTGGCCGTTGACCACGCCATGCTGTCCGCCGGCGATGGCCTGCGGCTTGATGCCGCCGGGCAGCTCAGCGCCAACGCGTCAACCCTCAGCGCCGGTATCGATAGCGATGGCAACGTCGGCGAGCAGGGCACGCTGTGGCTAAAAGGCGCCGCCATCCGCTTCACCGGTAGCCAAGGCACGGCGGCGGGCACCCAGCTTACCGCCGACGGCGATCTGCGGCTTGATGCCGCCAGCCAGCTGCAGGCGCGGCAGCTCACGCTAAGCGGGCAACGGCTGCAGCTGGACGGCCAGCTGTCTTCCAATCGCGATCTCACCGTCAATGGCGCCGGCTTGAGCGGCGCCGGCAGCGCCGTCTTCGGCAGCCAGCAAAATATCAACCTGAATCTGAGCGACAGCAGCCAGTGGAATGGTCAAATGCTGGCGGGAACCGGACTGCACTTTCGCGGCGGCAACCTGACCAACGGCGGGCAACTGCTGGCGGTCAACGAACTGACCTTCGATGGCATCGGGCTGGACAATGGTGGCCGGATCCAGGCCGGCGATCTGGCCTTGACCGCCGATAGCCTGAACAATCGCGGCCAGATACAGGCGCAAAACGGCGCGTCGCTTAACGCACGGTCATTAACCCAGCAGACCGGCGCCGGCCTGCTGGCCGGCGATAACCTGACGGTGCGGGCGGATAGCGCCGATACCGCCGGTTCCTGGCAAAGTCGGCGCCTGGATTACCAAGGCGGAGACTGGCATAACAACGGCGCCATCAGCACCCTGGCCGACATGGCGGTGGACCTGGGCGGCACGCTGCGCAACGATGGCGATCTGCTGGCGAAGGACGCCCTGGCGCTTACCGCCGTCCGGCTGGACAACCAGGGCGGCATCCAGGGACAGACCCTGGCGCTGCAAACCGATCGGCTGCAAAACGCCGGCACCCTGATCAGCCCCGGCCGGTTTGACCTGACGGTCACCGGCGCCTTGACCAACCTGGCATCCGGACGGGTATTAACCGACGACGCGCTGAATATCGCCGCCGGTACCCTCGGCAATCAGGGCGTGATGCAGGGCGGCACGTTTTCCGCCACGGCGGACCGGGTGGATAATCAGGGCCAGTTGCAAGGTACCCGGGCGCTGAGCCTGAAAACCCTTGGTGATCAGAACTATGGCGCCGACAGCCGCCTGCTGAGCGACGGCACCGCGATGATTCAGGCCGACGGTATCAACAATGCCGGTCTCTGGCAGGCGGGCGTGCTGCAGATCGCCGCGGACCACCTGGACAACGGCGGCGCCATGGCCGGGCTGAACCAGCTCACGATCGGCGGCGCCAGCCGGTTAACCAATCAGTCGGCGGGACGGTGGCTGTCCGACGGCGATATCCAGCTAAGTTCGGCCCAGATAACCAACGGCGGCCAGGCACAGGGCAACACCCTGACCCTTAACGGCGGCACGGTCAGCAACGGCGGCAGCCTGACCGGGCTGGATCTGCTCAGCGTTACCGCCACCGGCACGCTGGACAACGGCGGCAAGCTGCTCAGCAACGGCAACGGCACGCTGGCCGCCGGCCAGTTCAACCAAAGCGGGTTTGCCCAGGCGCAACAGTGGCATATCACCGCCGACGCCCTGGATAACAACGGCGTACTGGCGGGCATCGGCGGCCTGTGGCTGACCCTGACCGGCGCGGCGCAAAACCGGGCGCAAGGGCAGTTGCTCAGCAACGGCGAGAGCCAAATCCACACCACCGAGTTCACCAACGGCGGCCTGTGGCAGGCCGCATCATTGCTGCTGACCGCCAACAACGCCACCAACCAGGGACGGCTGCAGGGCAGCCAGCAGGCGACGCTGACCCTGGCCAACGCCTACACCGGCGCCAACGGCAGCGTGCTGGCCGGCGGCGACGGGACCAGCCTGAGCGCCGCCGCGATCAACAATGCCGGCATCCTGCAGGCCAAACAGCTGCGGTTAACCACCGGCAGCCTGACCAACGACGGTACGCTGCAAGGCACCGATCTGCTCGATTTACGGCTGTCCGGCGATCTGGCCAATAACGCCGGGGCTAGCCTGCTGGGGGCCGGCCGTCTGCAGGTCCTGGCGCAGCACCTGACCAACCGGGGCATGATCCAGGGCGGCGACGTCAGCCTTAACGGCAGCGCCTTCGACAACAGCGGCACCACCCAGGGCAACCAGAGCCTCGGCCTGGCGCTGACCGGGCCCCTGAACAACCTGTCGGGCGGCCAGTTGCTCTCCGGCGGCCAGGCGACCCTGGGGGCGAGCCAGTTCACCAATGACGGCTGGCTGCAGGCGCAGCAGGTGGTCTATAACGGCAACCAGCTCAACAACAACGGCACGCTGCTGGCAAACGACAGCCTGCAGCTGACCGCGCCGGTGATGATCAACCAGGGCACGCTGCAGGCCGGCAACGCCACCGTTAACAGCACCACCCTGACCAACCGCGGCACCTTGCTGGGCTTGACCACCCTGGCATTGCAGGCGGCGGTAATAGATAACCAGAGCGGCGGGCGCATCTACAGTGCGCAGGATCTGAATTTCACCACCGGCAACCTGCAACAAAACGGCCGGTTCGTGGCGCTGGGCAACCTGAACGGCCATATTACCGGCGGGCTGGATTTCAGCACGCTGCTGGCGGCGGGGAAACTCCTGACCCTGCGCGCCGACGGCGATTTCAACCAGCGGGGCACTCTACAGGGCAACGGGGTACAGCTGATCGCCGGCGGCACCCTGACCAACAGCGGACAGGTGGTGACCGGCGGGGGCGGACTGTCCATCGACGCCGCCGCGTTGAACCTGCAATCGGGCGGCAGCCTGCAATCCGGCGGCGCGGTTAACCTGACCAGTCGCAATGATATCAATAACCAGGGGTTTGTCGGCACCTTGGGCGATCTGCTGCTGCAGGCCGCCGCCACCCTTACCAATACCGGCCTGCTGTATTCCGGCGGCAATATGCACCTGCTGGCCAACGGCATTCATAACCTGCGCGGCGATATCCTGGCCGGCAACAGCCTGTGGATGCAACGCGACGCCAGCGGCAACGCCAACGGCGAAATCATTAATACCTCGGGCGATATCGAAACCCAAAACGGCGATATCAATATCGCCACCGCACATCTGCTCAACCAACGGGACGGGTTTAGCGTTAGTCAAACCAACGGCGCGCTGGCGGTACCGACCTGGGCCAATGGCTCGACGATTTTGATCCCGGTGAGCTGGTTCCAGCCGGGGGAGATCGGGGTTTATCATTATAGATATGACGTGGGCGGCGGCGGTGAATCGGATAATGGATATAACGTCGATAATTATTATTACGCGGCGTATCCAGCGGCGGATATCCAGCAGGTTGCGGTGGCGTCCACCACCTTTAGGCTAACCGCAACCGGCAACGCCGGGCGGCTGGTGGCCGGACATGACATCAATGCGTATGCCGGCAGCCTGGAAAATATCGCGTCTAACGTGCTGGCGGGCAATAATATTAATTTGCATGGCAATAGCCTAAGCAATACCTCCTACCAAGAAGGCACCACCACTCAATATCAGCAATATAAGTATTCGGCCGTCGGTCCAGATTCAACTGTTGATCTGACGCGACCCAATATGACCCTTGCCGAAGCGCCGGCCTATTACTCGACCTCACAACATAATCCAGACGGATATCCCATCAATGGCGTCGCTTATACTGCCGACGGCGCGCCAATCTATGCCTTCACCGGCGGCGGCCAGAGCTATAACGCGCTGATCCAGGCCGGTGGCGCGGTAAACGCCAGCTTTAACCAGGATATCAGCAACACCACGGTCAAACCGAATATCGGGGGTATTGACCATCAGCTCAGTACCCCCTCGCTGGGCGCCATCAATACGCTGGAAAGCCAGTCGGCACAAAGCGGCCGCCAGCTGGCCGATAGCGCCGGCAGCGGCAGCTTTGCCCTGGCCGGCAGCGCGCTGGATCCGCAAAGCGTCGGCGCCGGCCACGGCGGCGCCCTGACCCCCACCGAACTGGGCGCGGCGATTCAAAACGGCCTGCGGCCGCTGAGCGAAAACCCGCTGGCGGACTATCCGCTGCCCAGCGGCAATAACGGCCTGTTTGTGCTCAATACCCAGCCGGGCAGCCACTACCTGATCACCACCAATCCCAAACTGCAGCAACTGGGCAAAGTGGACGGCACGGTGTTTAATGACCTGCAGGGGCTGCTCGGTCAACGGCCGACCACCAGCGTCACCGTGGAAACCGATAGCCAATGGACCAACCCACAGCAGTTCCTCGGGTCGGCCTATTTGCTCGACAAGCTCAACCTCAAGGCCGACTACGACTACCGGTTCCTCGGCGACGCGGCGTTTGATACCCGCTATATCAGCAATGCGATGATAAGCCAAACCGGACAACGTTATCTGAACGGCGTCGGCTCCGATCTGGCGCAAATGCAATATCTGCTGGACAACGCGGCGGCGGCGCAACACTCCCTCAACCTGCAGTTCGGCGTCAGCCTGACGCCGGAGCAGGTGGCCAGCCTGACCCACAGCATTATCTGGTGGGAGCCGATCAACGTTGATGGCAACATCGTCCTGGCGCCTAAACTTTATCTGGCCAAGGCCGATGAAACCAACCTGCAGGGCAGCGTGATCGGCGGCCAGCAGGTGGCGTTAAGCAGCGGCACTAATGTGACCAACAGCGGCGCAATTCAGGCGGTGCAATTGCTTGATATCGCCAGTCAGGGCACAATCACTAACCAGGGCGGCGGACTGCTGAAATCCGACGGCAGCCTGGATTTAACCGCCCTAAACGACATCAGCAACCTGAGTTCGACGGTTGAGGGCGGTAGCGTGCGCCTCACCAGCCTGAACGGCAGCATCGTCAACCAGACCCAAAGCGACGCCTGGTCGGCCGGGCGGGTGGATAAGAACGTTCCCTGGGGCACCGACCAGATTGCGCTAAGCGCCACCGAAACCGGCAACACCGCGGCGATTAACGCCACCGGCAACCTGGTAATGTCGGCCGGTAAAGATATCTCAATCATCGGCGCCACCCTCAAGGCGGGCGGCAGCGCCGCGCTAACCGCCGGCAACAACGTGATCATCGCCGCCCTGGCGCAAACCCAGACCCGCGCGGCCAACACCTGGACCAGCAGCACCACCAGCCAACAGACCGGGGCGTTGGCCAGCGCGGTCAACGCCGGCGGCGGCTTAAGCGTCAACGCCGGCAACGATCTGACCGTCACCGGCAGCAGCCTGACGTCCGGCTGCGGCATGGCCCTGGCGGCGGGCAACGATATCAACCTGCTGGCCAGCGCCAGCGGTACCAGCCAGACCAGCGATAACGGTCAAAGCCATACCAGCAGCGGTGCTATCAGCAGTCTGAGCAGCGGCGGGGATCTGAGCGTGCGGGCGGGTAATGATATCAACTCGCAGGCCGCCAAAATAACCGCCGGCGGCAATGCCGACCTTAACGCCGGGCGGGATGTGAATCTCGCCGCCCTGCAAACCGGCAGCTACAGCGAGAGCCACGGCCACGGCAGCAAAAACATCGACGAGTCCATTCGCCAGCAGGGCACGGATATCACCAGCGGCGGGGCGACCGGCATCCGGGCGGGGCAAGATATCAATACGCAGGCCGCCAGCGTAAACGCGACCGGCGATCTGGCGCTTAACGCCGGACGCGATATCAATATCGCCAGCGCCACGGCAAGCGATTATCGTTACGACGAAAAAACCACCACGTCGAAACACCTGTTCTCCAGCACCACGACCCATACCGTCGAGGAGGATTACGCCACCCACGAGCAAGGCTCCCAGCTTGGCGGCAACCATATCTCGCTGGCCGCCGGCAGGGATATTGGCGTCGTGGGATCGTCGATAGCCGGCGATAGCGATGTTACGCTTAAGGCAGGCAACAATGTCGCTATTGTCGCCGCCACGGAGAATCAGACCCACTACCAGCTAAAAGAAACAAAAAAATCCGGCTTAATGGGCGGCGGCGGGCTGGGCATCAGCATCGGCAAGCAGTCGTCCAAATCGCAGTATAACGGGGCGGAAGTCAGCCAGCGCGACGCCCGCAGTACGCTGGGCACGTCAAACGGCAATGTGACCATCACCGCCGGCAAAGACCTGCTGATTGCCGGCAGCGACGTGATCGCGGGCCGCAGCCCGTCCGATACCGCCGGCACAACCGGCAATATCAGCCTGGATGCGCAAAATATTGCCCTTATTCCCGGCCGCGATGAAACCCGGGCCGACAGTAAAACCGAATCCTCCAGCAGTGGTTTCGGTCTGTCGTTAAAAGGCACGCCCTACGATTCTTACCAGAATTTCAAAGACATTGGCAACACCCAGGGCGGCACGCAACAGGCACACCAATATATCAACGAAATCGGCGCCATGGGCGGCTCCACGCCGCAGCTGGCGCTGAGCTACGGCAAATCCTCAAGTTCGATGGCGCAGCATACCGAAGGGCTGTATCAAAGCGGCAGCGCGTTAACCGCCGCCGGGGATATTACGCTGCATGCCCGCGGCAACGGCCAAACCGCGGCCGACGGCAAAGCCGCCTCCGGCGATATCACGGTGCTGGGCAGCTCGGTGCATGCCGGCGGCGACACCGTGCTGGACGCCGCGCGGGATATCAACCTGCAAAGCGCCAATGAAACCCAGACCACCCGCAGCCAGTCTTCCAGCAGCAGTTGGGGCGTCAGCACCGCCACGGCGGATGCCGGCACGCTGACCCGCCACGTCGGCGGCGGCCCCAATAACGGCGCGGGCATGACGCCCTATGCCGGCAGCCAGGGGCAGGAAAAACAGACCGGCAACGTGGTGGGCCAGGTTGCCACCACCCTCAGCGGCAACAACATTACCCTGACCAGCCATACCGGTGATATTCATATCGCCGGCAGCGCGGTCAGCGGGAAGGGCGATATTCTGCTCAGCGCCGAACAGGGCAACGTCTTAATCAATGCCGGGCAGAGCAGCGCCAGAAATGAAACCACCGGCAGCAGTCAGAAGATCGGCGATCTGGGTGGCGACGGCTACAGCGGCACGGTGGGCTGGCAGTCGTCCGCCTACCATTCCCTGGATGATGTTAATCAGCAAAGTACCTTGCGCAGCTCAATAGAAAGCGGACTGGGCAACGTCAATATTATTGCGGATAAAGACGTTCATATTACCGGTTCGGATATCAGCGCCGGCAATTCCATCACCCTGTCGGGCACCAATGTGCTGCTTGACCCCAGCGTTGATACGGAAAAACGCGAACGCGACCAGCAGAGCAAGCAGTACGGCGTAACCACCGCCATTTCAGGGTATGGCATCAGCGCGCTACAGTCGGTGGAAAAAGCCACGCAGTCGGCAGAAGACCACCGCGATCCGCGGCTGACGGCCATTTACGCGGCGCAGGCGGCGCTGGATCTGTATACGCAAACCGTCGCCACCGATTTTCACAGCGCGGCGATCAAAGTGACCGCCAGCGTGGGCGGCGGCTCCAGCAGCAGCCAGCAGGAGAAAGACGGCACCACGCGCCAGGGCACCACCCTGACGGCGAACAATGATGTCACGGTGGTGGCCGATAAAAATATCACCGGCGTCGGGGTGGATATCCGCGGGCGGGATGTGTCGCTCAGCGCGGGGGATGCCCTGTCGCTGAGCGCCGCGCAGAACGAGCAGAGTGTCAGCGGCAGCAGCAGCGGCTCCCACGCCGGCGTTGGCGTGGGTTTTGGACTGGGGGGCAATCAGAACGGTTTTACCATCGAGCTTTCCGCCAGCGGACAACGCTCGACGGAAAACGGCGCCACGCTGACCAACCAGAACAGCCACGTCACGGCCTCGGGCGCGTTAACCCTGGCCAGCGGCGGCGATACCACGCTAAAAGGCGCGGTGGTCAGCGGCAATAGCGTACAGGCCAACGTCGGCGGCAACTTAACCGTCAGCAGCGTGCAGGATACCGCCACCTACGACAGTAAAAGCACCAGCGGCGGGATCAATATCAGCATCTGCGTGCCGCCCATCTGCCTGGGACAGACGGTGGCGGGTAACGCCAACCTCAGCCAGCAGATCCTGAACAATCACTATGCCTCGGTCGCCGAGCAAAGCGGCATTAAAGCCGGCAGCGGTGGTTATAACATTATCGTCAAGGACCACACCCAGCTTGACGGCGGGGTTATCGCTTCAACGGCGCCGGCGGATAAAAACCAGCTCCAAACCGGCACCCTCGGGTGGCGCGATATCGCCAATGTGTCGGATTATCAGGGCGCGGGATATGCGGTCGGGGTCTCCACCAGCAGCATTCCCACCGGGGGTCTCGGGCTTAACCAGGGCAAGGAAACGGGCACCACCCGGGCAGCCGTCTCGCCCGGCACGATCACCCTTACCGATCCGCAGGCCCAGACCCAGGACCTGGCCACCCTGAGCCGGGATACGCAGACGGCCAACGGCAGCGTCAAGGACGGTTTTAATCAGGATAAGGTCAACGACCGGCTGGAGATCCAGCGTGCGGCGACGGCGCTCAGCGCCCAGGCGATGGGCACGCTGCAGCAAAAACTCGAAAGCGATGCACAAACGCGCATCATCGCCAAATACGCGGCCCTGGGCTACACCCCCGAGCAGATCACGCGGGCGATCGCCAACGACCCGGCCTATCAGGCGATAATCAAAGATTACGGCATCGGCGGCAAGTACTGGACGATGAGCGCGTCGTTCACCACCGCGCTGGCCGGCCTGATGGGCGGCAATATACAGGGTGCGGCGGTGGGCGCGGCCGCCCCTTACCTGGCCAATCTGGTCAAACAGATTGGCGCCGAAGATGAGCCGCTACGGGTGGTATTGCACACCGCGCTGGGCGCCTTCCTGGCGGCCGCGCAGGGCGGCAACGCAGCAGCGGGCGCCGCGGGCGCATTAGCCGGCACAGCCACCGCGAGTACCGCCGAACAGCTGGCCCGCTTGTTATTCAAGGATGCACCAGACGGCACACTGACGGAAGACCAAAAACAGGTCATCGATAACCTGGTGGTGATAGCGGGTTCAGTGGCCGGTGGCGTGGCCGGCGGTGGCTTGTCCGGGGTGGGCAGCGGGGCCAATACGGCGAAGAATGAGGTAGAGAATAACTATCTGAGTAGCTCAGAGAAGAGCCGCCAGACAGAATTGAATCACAAACAAAACCTCACGCCGGAGGAACAGAAGCAACTCGATGCACTGAACCGTAAGGATGCGCAAACCAGTAAAGCGTTGGTTGATGCCTGCATGAACGGCAGCGCTTCGGCCTGCGTTGCAGCCCGTCAGGATGCGATTGAGAAACAAAGCACCTATCAGAATTTGGGTTATCAGAATCTGAAGGAAGCGCAGGACGGTTATCAGCAAATCCAGGCGTTGCTGGAGGGTACAAGCCAAGAGGCGAAACAAACCCAGGCGCTCTTCACTGGCATGGTCGCGGCGTATATGCGCACCGGGATGAGCGAGGAAAACGCGAAGTCGGCCGTGGGTTACCAGCTAGGGGCGATGTACATAGTCGGGGGCATTGCGGGTATAGGTTCCGGGAAGGCGGTCGATGAGGGTTTAACACCGGGAACCAAACCTGGGGTTAGCAGCTCAGTAGCTAATACAAAAGCTTCTTTGCTGGAAGAAATGACCGCTCAAGGGATAAAGTACACCCCTGAAAATATTGTCCAGGTTGTTAAAAATACAGAAGGGAAAATAATTTTCCTTGAGTCTGGTAATAGCAGAGCAGGGTTACAACACATCATTGGTGAACATGCAAAAGACTTTGCTAATATAGGTGTATCTGAAGCACAAATTCCTGATGTTGTGATGAAAGCAGTCTCGGAAGGAAAGATCGTGGGATATCAAGGAGAAGGTACAGGACGTCCTATATACGAAACAATCATTAATGGAGAAGTCCATCGCCTCGCAATTACTGTGTCTAGTAATGGCTTTATGGTAGGGGCTAATCCTGCCGGGAGAATGAAATGAAAATAATAAAAGTAATGGCAGATTATTACTCCTTCCCGCTGTGGAATAACTCTCCAGGAGAAGTTGGTAATATTAATCCGGAAAGCCTACCTCTTTCATATGAATTAAAAGAGAGACTTAGTGACTGGTCAAAAAAATATGACTCAATATTAAATGATGAAGATCCTGCATCATCAGATTTTGAGACAAAAGAAGATGAGCTAACTTTTATCAGAGAAGGTAATGAGCTAGCTAAATGCCTTCAGATAGAATTAGGAGATAGTTATCAGGTTGTATATCACTCTGATTATTGAATAAAAAATCCGGCCCTTGTTGGCGGGATTTTACTATGTCCGCCGGGCATGGCGCGTAGCGCCTTGACGGGCGCTGTCCCTTGACCGTGGAGGTTAGGGGGCGACTTGGAGGTGAACGTCCTCTACACACCCGGCAAGGGGAAGAGTTAGCCGAACGGCAAGGGTGCCCATCGCGAGGTGGGATCTGAAGGAAGCTGAAGGCAAATTGCTGGCCTGACGAGCAGGAAGCGAATTAGGCGGTGCAACGGGGTAAGATGGCTATTATCATCAAAGTGATCCTACCCAGATTTGACGGACACGCTGTAATGTGGTGTCTTGCCCATCTGCTTGGGACAGACGGTGGCGGGTAACGCCAACCTCAGCCAGCAGATCCTAAACAATCACTACGCCTCGGTCGCCGAGCAAAGCGGCATTAAAGCCGGCAGCGACGGCTACAACATTATCGTCAAGGACCACACCCAGCTTGACGGCGGGGTTATCGCCTCCACCGCCGACGCCACGAATAACCTGCTGTCCACCGGCACCCTGGGCTGGAGCGATATTAAAAACAACGCCGACTACCGTGCCAGCGGTTATAGCCTGAGCGGCAGCGTATCCAACGATAATAAAAAAAGGGAAACCACTTCCCTTATGGTGCCGGGGCTAAGCGGCACCCAAAGCGGCAGCGCCGCCGGCACCACCGGTTCGGCCATTGCCGGCGGCACGCTGGTCATTCGCGACCAGGCGAACCAGCAGCAGGACGTGACGACGCTCAGCCACGATACCGCCGACGCCAACGGCCATATCGACAAGATATTCGATAAGGAGAAGGTCGAGCGGGACCTGGTGTTTACCCAGGAGGTGGGCCGGGTCAGCGGTGAAGTGGTGCAGGATGCGTTGGCATACCAGGCAAAGACCAGCGCCGATAAGGTTAAAACCACGCAGGCCTACCTTGAAGCCCCACCCGAAAAACAACAGGAGATGGACGAACAGGCCGAACGTGACGCCCAGGCGCAATATGGCATCGGTAGCCCATGGGCGATGGCGGGCGCCGCCATCAGCGGCGCGCTGGCGGGCCTGGCCGGGAGTGATTTAAGCCAGGCGGCGGCGGGCGGACTGGCGCCGTACCTGGTGCTGGCGGTCAAAAATGCCACCACGGATGATAAAAACAACGTCAACGTTGTCGCCAACGCCTTAGACCATGCGCTGGCCGAACTGTATCCGGATAAAAAATGGTGGCTCTGGCGGGGCAGCTTTCGGGCTGGCCGGTTTCCAAGGTTGCCGGTATTCCTACCCCCGT
>JAATGH010000483.1 GCA_015654745.1 Enterobacterales bacterium | reverse complement strand
CGTATCTGGATCCAGACGCTGGTGCCGCCGGTGATCACCATGGCCTTATATTTTATCATCTTTGGTAATCTCATCGGTTCACGCATTGGCGAAATGCATGGGTTTTCCTATATGCAGTTTATTGTGCCGGGCCTTATCATGATGGCGGTGATCACCAATGCATACACCAACGTCGTGTCGTCGTTTTTTAGCGCCAAGTTTCAACGTAATATCGAAGAACTGCTGGTGGCGCCGGTACCCACCCATGTGATCATCGCCGGGTATGTCGGCGGTGGAGTGGCGCGCGGAATTTGCGTCGGCATTCTGGTCACGGCGATATCGCTGTTTTTTGTGCCGTTCCATGTGCACTCCTGGTGGGTGGTCGGCGTGACCCTTATCTTGACCGCGGTGCTGTTCTCCCTGGCCGGGCTGCTCAATGCGGTATTTGCCAAAAGTTTTGACGACATCAGCTTGATCCCGACGTTTGTCCTCACGCCGTTAACCTACCTGGGCGGCGTGTTTTATTCCCTTACGCTGTTGCCGCCGATTTGGCAGGCGGTATCAAAGCTTAATCCCATTGTGTACATGATAAGCGGCTTCCGGTTTGGTTTCCTGGGCATAAGCGACGTACCGCTCACGTTTACCCTGTCGGTGTTGGTGGTGTTCATCGTGGTATTTTATGGTTGGTGCTGGTATTTGATCGAGCGGGGCACGGGGCTGCGGACCTAGAGTATCCCCTTCATCTTTCGAACCGCAGGGGCGTTGGCCAGATTTACTTACCCCAGTCACTTACCGGCGTAAGCTCCTGGGGTTCGTTGCGTGGGTTAGGCGACCTGTACCGGTACCGCTTTGGCAGTGCGTTTTAACTGGTTGTCATCGTCGAAATAGGCCACTTTGGGCTGATGGCAACGGGCCTCTTCGTCGGGCATCTGCACGTAGGCACACACGATCAGCAGATCGCCTACGCACGCGCAGCGGGCCGCCGCGCCGTTTACCGAGATGATGCGTGAGCCACGCTCGGCGGCGATGGCATAGGTGGAGAACCGCTGGCCGTTGTCGACGTTGTAGATGTCGATGGCTTCGTATTCCAATATTCCCGCCGCTTCGAGAAAATCCTGATCGATGGCGCAGGAGCCTTCATAGTGCAGATCTGCCTGGGTAACATGGACCCGGTGCAGCTTACCTCGTAACATGGTGCGTAGCATAACGTTGAACCTTTTTCGTCTCTGTTCCCATAAGAACTGAGGATAGGATAAACCCGGTCGACAGCCCGGTTAAAGGGTTAAATCGACCTCTGCGTTATCAATTAACCGCGCTTTGCCCAACCAGGCTGAAAACAGTATCACCGCCGTCGAGCTATCGACGCTTAGCGGGCGCAGCGTGACCGCGTCGCGAATATCCAGCGAGTCTGGCGTTAAGCCCCCCTGGGATAAGCGTTCCGCCGCCTGCGCCAGCAGGTCGTCGATTTGCCGATCCCCGCGTTTCATCCTGGTGACGATAAACGCCAATACTTCATGCAGCTGCGGGGCCAACTGACGTTCATCCGCAGTGAGATAACCGTTGCGCGAGCTTAAGGCCAGACCGTCCTGCGCCCGTACCGTGGGTACGCCGACAATGTCGATATCGTATCCCATATCGCTGACCATTTGGCGAATCAACGCGAGCTGTTGATAGTCCTTTTGGCCAAAACAGGCCACATCTGGCTGTACTAAATTGAATAATTTGCTGACGATGGTCGCCACCCCACGAAAGTGACCCGGACGAATCGCCCCTTCCAATATCCCGGAAAAGCGTGGAACGTCAACGTAGGTCTGCTCGTCCAGTCCTTGTGGATAAATCACCGATGCCGCCGGGGCAAAAACCGTATCCGCGCCGCGCTGCGTCAGCTTTTCGCAATCTTCCTGCAGACTGTGCGGATAGGCGGCCAAATCCTCTGGACGATCGAACTGCATGGGATTAACGAAGATACTGACGATGACCCGATCGGCGCGGGCACGAGCTTCATCCACCAACGACATATGGCCATCGTGCAGATTACCCATGGTCGGCACCAGCGCAATGCGTTTCCCCTCCAGCCGCCACCGTTTAACCGTTTGCCGTAATACCGGTGGAGTTTCGATAATTAACACGCCATCTCTCCTGTGTGTAAATCTTTTGGGTAGACTTATTGAAAAGTATGCTCCGGAGCGGGAAACTGACCTTGTTCGACTTCGTGGATATACAAGCGCACGGCCGAGCGAATATCCCCCCCCTGGGCAAGGAAATTTTTAACGAATTTAGGTGTGCCTTGACCGGTTATCCCCAGCGCATCCTGCATAACGAGTATTTGCCCATCGGTAACGTTGCCGGCGCCAATGCCAATGGTCGGAATGGCCAACGCCTGGGTAACGCGCTGCGCCAACGCCACCGGTACGCACTCCAATACCAGCAGTTGCGCGCCGGCGCGCTCGAGCGCCAGCGCATCGCGCAGCAGTTGTTCCGCGCTGTCCTCGTCGCGGCCCTGAACCTTGTACCCACCAAAGATATTCACCGACTGGGGCGTCAGGCCCAGATGGCCGCATACCGGCACTGCGCGCTCGGTCAGGCCCTTGACGGTATCGGCCAGCCAACTGCCGCCCTCAAGCTTCACCATATTGGCGCCGGCGCGCATCAGGGCCGCCGCGCTCTCAAACGCCTGGGCCGGCGTGGCGTAGGACATGAACGGCAGATCGGCCAGCAAGAGGCATGCCGGCGCGCCGCGGCGCACGCATTGCGTATGGTAGACAATCTCCGCCACCGTGACCGGCAGCGTGGAACCGTGGCCTTGCATGGTCATACCCAAGGAGTCGCCTACCAGCATCACCTGGATACCCTCTTGTTCGAACAGGCGGGCGAAGCTGGCGTCATAGGCGGTAATGGAAGCAAACTTGCTATGCTGCTGTTTCTTTGCGCGCAAGTGCGAAATGGTGGTCATTTTCATCACAACCTCAGTCTGGGCGGTAACGTATATGGGTAGGCAATGGCGGATTATTCTAAAGGAAGCTGTTAACGGGCGATAGCCTTGTCTGCAGAAAACATGCGGCCGGCCGCGCATAATGGCCCGACAAGGGCCGGCGCGCAAAGGCGTTCTGCCGACGAGTCGGGTGGTAGCGATAAGATAATGACTAAAAAAAGGGGGGGGATGGATATAGTGAGGCGCTACCAGCGGCGCGGACGTGAACCCGGCGTCCAGAGCGCCAAGCCGTTGACGGGCACCTGTGATAACCGATCGGCCAGGGCTTCGCCGTCGGGGAAAATCAGGTCGGGAGCCAGTTCAGCCAGTGGGTAAAGCATAAATTCGCGGTTTTTCATATCGTAATGAGGAACCGTTAGCCGCCCGGTATGCAGCATCAGGTTATCGAACAACAATATATCGAGGTCAAGGGTGCGCGGACCCCAGCGGTTGGCCTTGCGTATGCGGCCTTGGCGCTGCTCAATCGCCTGGGTGTGATCCAACAGCTGCAGCGGCGTCAGCCGGGTGTCGAGGGTAATAACCGCATTGACATAATCAGGCAGATCCTGCGGTCCCAGCGGCCGGCTGCGGTAATCGTCTGAGCAGGCGGCCAGGCGGGTGCGGGGCGGGCTGGACAGCGTGCTTAGCGCCGCGCCGACCTGTACCGGTGGTTCGGCAAGATTGCTGCCGATAGCCAGCCGTGCCCGGGTCATGATTTATGCCGGGTCGCGAAGCGGCGTACGGCG
>JAATGH010000341.1 GCA_015654745.1 Enterobacterales bacterium | reverse complement strand
GCTGCAAAGTGTTGCTTGATATTAATTAAACCCGGCAGGAGGGGGATCGCATGTGCCCCCTCGTAGACGCTGTCCCTTCTGTACCACCTATATTATAAAGTTATATACCCGATAGCTGTCGAATTGCAGGCAGGCGGCCAGCGAAAGAATCACGATACGCTTTATGTAAGCGATTGGTGAATGCAGCTCGCCAACGTGCCGGCATTTTGCAGGATAATGGGAATACACGTGGAGTGCTTATGTTTAAAAATTTACGCTGGACTTTAGTTTTCCTATTATTCATGGTTTACATGATTAATTACCTTGACCGCGTGGCATTATCTATTACCGTGCCTCTAATTGAGCATGACCTGACAATTAATGCTGAACAATTCGGCATGATTTTCGGCAGCTTTTTCTTTGGATATGCCATATTTAATTTCATCGGCGGTCTGGCGGTGGACAAATTTGGTCCGACCCTGGTGATGGGAATTGCGGTAGGATTGTGGTCCGTATTTTGCGGCATGACGGCATTCGCCAATGGTTTTTACTCTCTGCTGATCCTGAGGGTGCTGTTTGGTATGGCGGAAGGCCCCATTTGCGCATCGGCCAATACGGCCGTCAACGGCTGGTTTCCCAAAAAACAGGCCGCCACGGCAATGGGCTTTTTAAGCGCGGGCTCACCGTTGGGCGGCGCGGTCGCCGGCCCTATCGTGGGTTATCTGTCCATGGCTTTTGGCTGGCGTCCGGCCTTTATGATTATCTGCGCGATCGGCATGGTGTGGATGGTATTTTGGTTCTTTATCGCGGCGGATACGCCGGCCAAAAGCCGGCGCGTGTCCGAACGCGAACGCGAGCTGGTGGCGCACTTAAAAACCGAAACCCACTCGGCTGAAGAAGAGTTGGCCAATGCCGCCCATGGAATAGGATTCTATTTGCGCCAGCCGATTATCCTGGTCACCGCCTTTGCCTTCTTTTGCTACAATTATATTCTATTTTTCTTCCTGAGCTGGTTTCCTTCTTATTTGGTACAGGCCCACAATCTGAATATAAAGCAGATGAGCTTGACCACCATGATTCCCTGGATTGTCGGATTTATCGGCTTGGCTCTCGGCGGATTTGTTTCGGATAGGATATTCAAGGTCACCGGACGGTTATTATTGTCGCGTAAAATCGTCCTGGTGGTCTGCCTGCTGGCGGCCGCCGTCTGCGTCGCGCTGGCGGGCACCGTATCCAGCGTCGTCCCGGCAGTGATCTTGATGTCGGTATCGATCTTTTTCCTCTATGTCACCGGCGCCATTTATTGGGCGATTATTCAAGATGTGGTGCATAAATCCCGCGTGGGCAGCATCAGCGGCTTTATCCATCTGATCGGCAGCCTGTCGGGGATCGCGGGGCCCATCATCACCGGATTTATCGTGCAGCATACCGGTAAGTTTGACAGCGCGTTTATCCTGGCCGGCGTCATTGCCGCCTTGGGGGCCTTTTTGGTGCTGTTCGTTATCAAGGCGCCGCGCGATCGGGCTAATACGCGGATCTCCGGCTACGCATCCGTTGAAAAGGAAGATAAGAATCGGCTCACGCGATCCAGGTGAGCCTGCATAGCGGCGGCCGCCCCGGCGCCGTCTTTGGCGGCAATACACATATAAATGGCTTTATGGTCGGCCACCGCGCGATCGCGATTCTCCGGGCGCCTGGCGATAACGCTGGCGCCTTCAACGATACATTTCCTATAGGCATCCCAGTAGGTCGCGACCACAAAGACTAACGCCGGATTGCGCGTCGCTTCCGCTATGGCTAAATGGAATGCCTTGTCTGATATATGCCGGTGCATAAAGGGTTCGGTATCCGTTTCCATTTGCGTGAGGGCCACCTGCATTTTTTTGAGATCGTCAGGCGTGGCGGTCAGCGCAGCCAATCTGGCGACTTCTGATTCCACCAGCCGCCTGGCCAGCAGGAGATCAAAAGGCTTGGCCGAATCTAGCGGACCGCTATCGGACATGCCTGCGTCGCGTAGGCTTTTTTGCCGGATAAAGGTGCCGGAGCCTACTCGAATCTCAACAATCCCCTTAAGCTCAAGCAGGATAAGCGCTTCTCTTAATACCGTGCGGCTTACCTCGAAGCGTTTTATCATCTCCCGCTCACCGGGCAGGCGAGTGCCTAACGCCCATTGTCCATTTTCGATTAATTCCTCCAACTGCGCCGCAACCTGCCTAAAGCGACGTACGTTTTCCGTCTCCAGCGCCATTTAATGTGCTCTCCGCTCGATTATTCAGTCTATACCGGTCCAACCAGTAGTAGCAAAATCACGCCGGCCTGGCAAGGAGAACCTGCATTAAAGGCGTCTTGGTTTGTCGACAAATCCCAATTATCACAAATAGTTAGCAAATTATGTTATTTGCCAGCCCTTATTCAGGGGGCGTATACCACCTCATACGACGAGAATCGCATGGATCCTGTGCATAACTTCTACGTCAGGCTGAAGCTCTAGTGTGCGCTGCTGGCCAAAAGCGCCGACCTGGTGTTTCTTTTAGCGTTAACCTGCTGGTTGACGGCATGGAATTGGGCTTGCCATACCGGTTGGACCGGATGCACCCGACGATGAGGATGGTATTCAATGATACCAAAATATATTAAAGGCCTAAGGTGGTGGATCATCGCGCTGGTGTCGTTCGGCGTGGTCATCAATTATCTAGACCGAAGCGCGCTGGCGGTGGCCATGCCGACCATCGGCCAGCACCTGTCTATCACAACCCAGCAATATTCGTATGTGGTGGCGGCATTTCAGGGCGCCTATATGCTGATGCAGCCCATCGCCGGGTACCTGCTGGATATCATGGGCACCCGCATCGGGTTCGCCGTCTTTACGGTGCTTTGGTCCGTCGCGTGTATGCTGCACGCCCTGACGACCGGCTGGTTATCACTGTCGTTCTTTCGTGCCCTATTGGGCTTTTCCGAGTCTGCCGCCATCCCTGCCGCCATCAAGGTCGTATCGGAATGGTTTCCCGACAAAGAGAAATCCGTGGCGACCGGCTGGTTTAATTCAGGCACCTCTATCGGCGCCATGATCGCGCCCCCGCTGGTGGTCTGGTGCATTATCAACTACTCGTGGCAAAGCGTATTTGTTGTGACGGGCGCGCTCGGCATTATCTGGGTTGCCGTTTGGCTGCTAATCTATCGGGATACTCGGTTTCATCGCCATTTGGATCCACAGGAACAGACATACATCGTCGCCGGGCAATCATTGGACCCGACCGCCGGTAAACCCGATAAGGGCGACTGGAAGCGGTTGCTCAAAAACCGCGACCTGTGGACCTTAATGGTCTCCCGGTTTCTCGTCGCACCCGCTTGGGCAACCTTTACTTTCTGGATCCCTATTTATCTCACCACCGTTCGCGGTATGAGCCTCAAGGAAATTGCGCTGTTCGCCTGGATGCCATTTCTGGCGGCGGACCTTGGCAGCATCGCCGGCGGATACCTCTGTCCGTTTTTCATGAACCGATTCGGGGTATCGCTGATAACATCGCGCAAGCTGGTGGTGATCTTTGGTTCATTGCTGATGTTTGGTCCAGCGTGCATTGGGCTTGCCGTCGACAAGTATCAGGCGGTATTCCTCTTCTGCATCGGCGGTTTTGCTCACCAGGCGCTGTCGGGATCGCTGATCACGCTGGCCTCCGATATCTTCCCAAAAAGCGAGGTCGCCACGGCTAGCGGCTGGACCGGCTCGGCCGCGTGGCTCGGCCAAGCCTGTTTCTCCTTGCTCATCGGAGCGGCGGTAAGCAGTATTGGCTATAACCCGCTGTTTGTTTGTCTGGCCTGCTTCGATATTTTCGCCTCCATTATTCTCTGGAAGCGGCTGTCGTCACGGCACCCTCGCCAGGGGGCGGCGGCGGTTTCACCCACCTAGCACATGGCAAGGGGCGTGGTTTTGCGAGCACTGCCTTCATCGCGCCTCGTCAAAACCACGTGATTTTTTTCAAATTCCGCTAATTGAAGCGACGATAATGACCCATCCAAACGTATTATTGATAACAGCGGACCACTGGGCCGCCTCGATGATGGGGTGCGCTGGCCACCCGGCGCTAATGACGCCCACCCTTGACCATCTGGCGCAGACCGGTACCCGTTTTACCCAGTGCTACAGCACGTGCCCGGTTTGCATCCCCGCGCGCCGCTCCCTGATGACCGGCGCATTCCCCCGGACCCATGGCGATCGGGTCTATACCGACAGATTGCCTATGCCGAATATCAAGACACTGGCTCAGTCATTCCGCGATGCCGGCTACCAGGCATACGCGGTTGGCAAACTCCATGTTTATCCCCAGCGGGACCGCATCGGCTTTGACGATGTTATCCTCTCGGAAGAAGCACGCTATAACCTGGGGGTCACCGACGACTATGAAATCTGGCTGGGAGAACAGGGATATCTGGGAAAGGAATATACCCACGGCATGTCTAATAACCAGTATTATACCCGGCCTTGGCACTTGCCCGAGGAAGCCCACCACACCGCCTGGGCCACCGCGCAAATGATCAAGATGATAAAGCGCAAAGACCCGACGCGCCCCGGGTTTTTCTACCTTTCCTACGTTCATCCCCATCCACCGCTGGTACCGCTACAGGCCTATTGGGACATGTATGAGGGAGTGGAGATACCGCCGTCCCCCATGGGTGACTGGCTGGACGACCGGGCTGCCATGCTGCGCAGATATCGGCAGTTGGCGGCCCCCTACCGCCCCCATGACATACGTCGAGCTAAAAGAGCCTTCTTCGCGCTATGTACCCACATCGATCATCAAATCCGGCTGTTAGTGGGAACCCTGCGGGAAGAAGGACTCTTGAATGACACCATCATTGCCTTTACCGCCGATCATGGCGATACGCTGTTCGATCACGGTCTGGTGGCCAAACGAACCTTCTATCGCAATGCGACCAATGTTCCCCTTATCCTCACGGGGCGCCCCCTCGAACAGCATGCGGGAACAGCAGACAACCGCATCGCCTGCCTCGAAGATATCATGCCGACCTTGCTCGGCGTCTGCGGCATCCCCGTGCCCGCCACCGTCGAAGGACGCGATCTTCTGACCGGTAATCGACGCGACATGCTCTATGGCGAGGTATGCGAGGGCGCGGTTGCCACCCGGATGGTTACCGATGGGCGCTATAAACTAATCTATTACCCTTATGGCAATATTTTACAGCTATTTGATCTCCAGCAAGATCCGGATGATATCCACAATCTGGCGTCAAGCGCCGGAATGCGGGCGGTGGTCGAACGGTTAACCGCGTTCTTGCTATCCAACCTGTATGGCGATGACGTGCAATGGGTGAAACAGGGTAAATTGGTGGGAGTAATGGATGCAAACCCCGCTAATCCGGGTATCGACTACGGCCTGAATAATCAACGCGGTGGGCATTGGCCTACGCCCAGCGCCTCCCGATAGCGGGTTAGCGTGGCGCGGTAGCCGATGGCCCGCGCCAGGAAATGACCTGGCACAGGTTACGCCGGTTGTGACAAGATGGCGTCCAGCAGCCCCGGAAAACGCGCCTGCAGCTCACCGCTGCGCAGCGTGTTGATATGGGTGGTACCGACATTTTTGGTGAAGACCAGTCCGGCATCGCGCAACACGCGAAAATGATGGGAGACGCTGGATTTGGGCCGCCCGCCGTCCAGTTCACCACAGCTGGCTTCGCCTAGTTGTCCTAGACGCCGCACGATGTCCAGACGCACCGGGTCACTCAAGGCGTAAAGTACGCGCTCAAGCATAAATTCATTGGCGGCGGGGTGTTTATAGGGTCTCATGGGTGAAGTATAGCGAAAAAGTTGCTACAAATCCATAATTCGAATATTATCGAAATATAGAATTAAATACTTCACTCGCTATAGAGGCAGGATAAGAATATGTCAGCTTTGTTTCAACCGTTTACGTTAAAGGGTATCACGCTGCGCAATCGTATCGCCGTACCGCCGATGTGCATGTATTCCGCCAAGGACGGCCTGATTAACGATTGGCATCAGGTACATTTGGCTTCGTTGGCCCGCGGCGGCGCCGGGCTGGTGATCGTCGAGGCGACCGCCGTGGCGCCTGAGGGCCGGATCACCCCCGGCTGCGCCGGCATTTGGAATGACGATCTGGCCCAGGCATTCGTGCCGGCGGTCAAGGCTATCAAAGCGGCGGGGGCCGTGCCCGGCATCCAGATCGGCCACGCCGGTCGCAAGGCCAGCGCCAACGTTCCCTGGGAAGGCGACGATCATATCCCCGCTGGCGATCCGCGCGGTTGGCAGACCATTGCCCCCTCATCCATCGCGTTCGGCGCCAACTTGCCCAAAGTACCGCAGGCCATGTCGTTGGACGATATCGCCCGGGTACGCCATGATTTCGTGGCGGCGGCCCGCCGGGCACGTGACGCCGGCTTCGAGTGGCTGGAGCTGCACTTTGCCCACGGCTATCTGGCCCAGAGCTTTTTCTCCGAACACTCCAATCAGCGCCACGATCAATACGGCGGCAGCGCGGAAAATCGCGGCCGTTTCCTGCTGGAAACCCTGGAGGCGGTACGTGAGGTGTGGCCTGAACACCTGCCGCTGACCGCCCGTTTTGGCGTGTTGGAATTTGATGGGCGCGATGAACAAACCCTGGTGGAATCCATTGAGCTGACCCGTCGTTTTAAAGACGCCGGCCTGGATATGCTCAGCGTCAGCATCGGCTTCTCCACCCCCGAGGCCAACATTCCCTGGGGTCCGGGTTTTATGGGTCCCATTGCCCAGCGGGTACGCCGGGAAGCCGGTATACCGGTGGCCTCGGCCTGGGGCTTCGGCACGCCGGCCATCGCGGAACAAGCGGTGAAAGATCAGCAGCTGGATGTGGTGATGGTCGGTAAAGCCCACCTGGCGGATCCGCACTGGAGCTACTTTGCCGCCCGCGAGCTGGGCATCAATCGGCCATCCTGGGTGTTGCCGGCCCCTTATGCCCACTGGCTGGAAAGATATTAGGCGACATCCCGCCGATCAAACGGCATATGTCGAACGGGTAAGACGTTACGGCTTAGCGGTTGTACCGTCTTATTAGCTTCTCCTGCGCGATGCGGATCATACCGGCCGGATGTATTATAGCGAGCCAAGGCTTTCTCAAATTGTTTGGTATAATCAGACTGAAAAGGTACTGGTGCTCGCTTATCCTTTCCCATTGTTCAAATGTTCCTCCAAATTCCTAGTGTTTGAAAAGCGCCCTTCCCCTCCGGCGGGCGCGCTATGCGGTATCGCCGACAGCAGCGCGCGGGTGTAGGCATGGGCCGGCGCGTTAAAAATCTGATCCCGCTCGCCGGTTTCCACGATTTTGCCCTGGTACATCACCGCGATGCGCGGCGCCATATATCGCACCACCCGCAAATCATGGGAAATAAACAGGTAGGCCAAGCCCCGTTCCCGCTGCAGTTGTTTCAGTAAATTCAGGATTTGCGCCTGGATCGAGACATCCAGCGCCGAGACCGGCTCGTCAAGAATAATCAACCGCGGCTTGAGGGCCAGTGCGCGGGCGATGCCGATTCGCTGGCGCTGGCCGCCGGAAAACTCCGCCGGATAACGGTGCGCTAGCGAAGGATTCAGCCCCACCTGGTTCATTAGCTCATAGATTCGCGCCTGACGCCGCGCCGCGTCGCCGATGCCGTGTACGATCAACGGCTCGCCGATAATATCGAAGGCGGTCAAACGACGATTGAGCGAAGCGTACGGGTCCTGAAAGACGATCTGGAATTCACGGCACAGTTTAAGGTTATGCCGCCGCTTGAGCGCGGTGATGTCCTGGCCGTCAAACCAAACCCGCCCGGCGGTGGGTCGGGTCAACCCCACCAGCATCGCGCCCAACGTGGATTTGCCGCAGCCCGATTCACCCACCAGCCCCAGCGTCTCGCCGGACGCCAGCGTAAAATCCACCCCATCCACCGCCTTGACCACGGCGGCGCGGCGGAACACGGCCAGCGATGGCGAATAATGTTTGGTCATGCCCTCGACCCGTAGCAACGGAATTGACGGCGGATTATCATGCTCAAGGGACATCAGCGGCTATTACCTTGGTGGTTTATACAGACTTCGCTCACGCGCAACGACGGAACATCGCCAAGCTCATCAGCAAAATGGCAGGCGCAGGTATGGGCGGGATCGCCCGCCGTGGCGCGCAGCGGCGGTATCGCGCTGGCGCAGAGCGACCGATCCCGGCAACGCCGGCAACGGGGTCGAAAGGCGCATCCCGCGGGTAAGCGGGAAAATACCGGCGGCTCTCCGGCGATAGCTTCCAGTTCCCGATCGACATCGCTGGTTAAATGGGGAATGCTGTTGAGCAACGCCCGGGTATAGGGATGCAGCGGCGCGCTGAATACCTGGGACACCGGCCCCTGCTCCACGATACGGCCCGCATACATCACCGCCACACGGTCGGCATGCTGCGCCACCAGGCCCATATCATGGGTGATCAACAGCAGCGCCGCGCCGGTGTTGGCGCAGGCATCGCGCAGGGTCGCCATCACCTGCGCCTGGACGGTCACATCCAGCGCCGTGGTCGGCTCGTCGGCGATAATCAGGCGGGGATGATTCACCAGCGCCAGGGCAATCAAGATGCGTTGACATAACCCGCCTGACAACTCGTGGGGATAGCTGCGCATTTTAACCTCGGCATCACGGATACCGACCTGGGACAACACCTGCTGTGCCCGGCTTTCGCGCTGCCGTCGGGTGAGCGTGGGCTGATGGCGAACCAGGCTTTCGGTAAGCTGTTCGCCCACGCTCAGGACGGGATTAAGCGAGGACATGGGATCCTGGAAAATCATGGCGATTTCATCGCCGTACAGCGCCTGCCGATGCCGGGCGTCCAGGGTTAACAGGTCGGCACCGTTATAGACTATCGCGCCCTGGGTAATGGACAGCCCTTTGGGCAACAGCGACATCAAAGACAACGCCGTCAGGGTCTTGCCCGAACCCGACTCGCCGACGATGCAAAGGGTCTCGCCGGCCGAGAGGCTAAAAGAGACCCCGGTGATAACCGGATACGCCTCGCGCCGGGTGGCGAGCCGCAGGCACAACCCGGTGACGTCCAGCAGCGGCGCCGGCCGGGCCGGCAATTCAGATGGCGTCATGACGATCGGCCCATGGTATCGAGTCCTTTGTGCATGGCGTCGCCCAGCTGGTTAAGCGCCAGTACCAATAATAGCAACAGCAGGCCGGGCACCACGGCATACAGTGGCGCGACCGCCAGATAATCCCGGCTATTGCTGAGCATCGATCCCCACGATGCGGCCGGCGGCTTAATGCCCAGGCCGATAAACGACAACGAGGCCTCCAGTAAAATGCCATGGCCCGCCGCCGAGGCCAACTGGGTCACCACCACGCCGATGCTATTGGGCATCACGTGACGCAGCATAATGCGCCAGACCCCGCTGCCCTGCACCACCGCCGCCCTCACATAGTCCAGCTCGCGCTCGCGCAGCACCGATGCGCGCATCAGCCGGGCAAATACCGGAATATTCACCACGGCCACCGCGACACAAATTTGCACCAGGCCGGCGCCCATGATGGCCACCGTCATCACCGCCAACAACACACCGGGATAGGCCAATAGGATATCGCAGCCGCGCATCAGCGCGGCGTCAAGCCAGCGGCCGCCCATGCCCGCCAACAGCCCGACGATGATACCCAGGACGGCGCCGGCGCCGACGCTGGCAAATCCCACCAACAGCGACACGCGCGCCCCAAACAGCACGCGGCTTAAAATATCACGCGATAGCTCATCGGTACCGAGCAGATGACCCGCCACACCGGCCGGCACCAGCCGCAGCCCGGCGAACTGCATGTCGGGGTCAAACGGGGCCAGCCAGGGTGCCAGCAGGGCCATCAACGAAATAATCGCCACCCCGCCCAGACCAAACAGGCCGGATGGCGTCGCGATAACCGACCTCAACCGGCGGTAACGGCTGGCCCGTGCCGCCGGGCCGTCAGCCGCGCAGGACACTGTATCACTCATTATCGCTCCTCCCGGACCAGGCGAATACGTGGATCGATGGCGCCATACAGCAGGTCCACCAGCAGGTTTATCACCAGGAACACCAGTACCAGCACGATCAGAATGCCCTGCACCATGCCGTAGTCCTGGTTGATAATCGATTGAACCAGCAGGCGGCCGATGCCGGGCCAGGCAAATACCGATTCGATCACCACCGCGCCGCCGAGCATGCGGCCCAGCAACATGCCTGCCATGGTGGCGATCGGCAGCAGAGAATTTCTCAGCACATGGCGATAGACAATGCGTCTACGGCCCAACCCCTTGGCCCGCGCGGTACGGATATACCCTTCGCCCAAGGTGTCAATCACCGCGCCGCGGGTGGCGCGCATTAACACCGCCGCGCCATGCAATCCCAGCGTCAGGGTGGGCAGCACCAGCGCCAGTAAAAATCCGCTTACCGAATCATCGATACCAATAAACCCACCCGGCGGTAGCCAGCCCAGCTTCACGGCGAACAGTAAAATGCCCAGCATGCCGAACCAAAAGTTCGGCGTGGCGATAGCCAGCGACGCAAACAACGACGCGATCCAGTCAATGGTTTTGCCCTGGCCCAACCCGGCGGCCAGCCCTAACGGCACGCCGACGGCCAGTGCGCTCAGCAGCGCCGTCGCGGCGATCAGCAGCGAAAACGGCAGGCGGCTGAATATCAATTCCCGATTGTCGCGATGATAAATATAGGAGACGCCAAAATCACCGCGCGTCATATGCGTCAGCCAGGCGGCATACTGCACCGGCAGCGAACGATCGAGGCCGTACTGCGCCCGGATAAGCTGCACCTCCTCTCGCGTCGCCTCCGGCCCGGCGATAAGCTCGGCGGGATCGCCCGGCATGGCGCGCACGGCCGCGAACACCACGATGCTGGAGAACAACAGCACGGGAATCCACTGTAGCAGCCGGCGTAACAGATAAGCGACCATCGGCTACTCCCCGCGCTCCGCTATCATTTCACGAACCTGGCCTGGTCCAGGATCGGCATGCCGTCCAAATTAAACCCGACGCCGGACAGCCCCTGCGCGGACGCCCACAATACCGGCAACGTCGCCACCGGCAGCACCCAATTTTCATCAAGCATAAATTGATCGATACTCTGCCACGCCCGATCGGTCGCCGGTCCGGCAGGTTGCGACGTCACTAGCGCCACATCATCCCGATATTGCCGCGAGTTGATGCCCGCCAGATTATCCGTGGCGCGGAATATCACCGCCGACAGCAGGATCGCGCTGGGCCCTCGTCCGGCGCGGCCATAGACATGAGCCGCCAATTGAAAATCCCCTTTACGGAAACGCGAAATATAAGCGGCCTCGGACAACTCGACAATACTGGCCTGCAGGCCGATCTGCTGGAGCGCGCTTTGCAATACCTGGGCCATTGCGCCGATCTGCGGCTCCGACTGGCTGCGCGACATAATGCTGACCGGCGCGCCGGTGGCCCCCGCCTGCTCAATCAATTGTTTGGCTTTGGCCAGATCGTAGGCGCAGTCATGTTCATGCCCCGCGGACTCACGCTGGCTGAAACCCGGCCACGGCAGGCATTTCACCTGGGCGGCGGGGCCGGCAATATCATGGGCAATGCGCGCGCGATCCAGCGCCAAGCCGATAGCACGCCTGACCTCGGGCTTATTCAGCGGGGGAGAGACCGTATTCAGGGTGATGTCGAGCACTCGCCCTTCCCCCGTTGCGACGCCGGTGGCAAAACCGGCGGACGCCAGCTGTTCGGCCGCCTCCCGATCGAGGGAAGGCAAAAAGTCTACCGTTCCGGCGCGCAGTTGCATGACGCCGGACTGTTGATCGGGAATGATTTTAATGGTGATTTTCTTCAGTGCTGGACGTGCGGCCCAGTAATTCTCGTTGCGGACAAATACGGCTTCCTGGCCGGGTTCATAGCGACTCAGCTTATAGGGACCGGTGCCGTTGCCAGCGGTTTTAATCTTTTTCGGCTGGCTGCCGTCGATAATAAACGCCAAATCGAGTAAATCAAAAATCGCATCGGACGCCCCGTTTAGCCGCAGCACCACCGTTTGGTCATCCGGCGTTTCGATGGCTTGCAAGGTCTTGGCCAAGGGCAAAATATTGGCGCCATTTGCCGGGTCCCGTGCATAGTTCAGACTGAATGCCACATCGCGCGAGGTTAGCGGCCGGCCATCGTGGAACGTCACGCCGGTGACCAGCTTGAGGGTCAGCGTCTTACCCTCGTCGGAGCGGGACCATGATTGCGCCAGTTCCGGCTGGGGGCGGCCGTTGGCATCCAGCCGAATCAGGGAATTATATAATAGATGGGTTAACACATAGGTCCCCATGCGTAGCTCGGTGGGGTCAAACGACGTGATATCGGCACTTTGGCCAATGATCAGATTCTCGCGCTCCGCCGCCAGGACGGGTGCATTCCCCAGGCCGAGGCATATCAATAGCGCCACCATCAACGCCGCGGCGCGGCCCCTTAGGCCAAACAGCTTTTCAGTCATACCTTTCCTCATCCTGCCTATGGTCATGGTTCAAACGGGGTCATCATTATATTTGATCAAATTATTCTCATTTCGCAGGCAAATACTATTGAATGACGCCACTTTTTCAAAGAGAATACCCTCACATTCTATATATTTTGATCAAATATGGTTATGCATAAAGTAGATAAGCCAGGCAAAGGGAGCGAAACGGACATCACCGACCGTCTACGCGAAGCCATCATAAATCGCCAGGAATTCGATGCGGGCGCGCCGTTGCGTATTGATGCATTGGCCACGCGCTTCGGCGTTTCCCATATGCCGATCCGCGCCGCGCTGCACCGACTGGAAAGCGAAGGCTTGATCGTCGCCGAGCCGAATAAAGGCGCGCGGGTGGTGTTGGTGGACGAAACCTTTGTTGCGGAATTATTGGATATCCGGATGTTGATTGAAAGCTACCTGGCCCGCCGCGCGGCCGAGCGAATGACGCCTGAGCGGCTGGCCCGCCTGGAGGCGCTGCGCGCACGGCATGAGGCGGCGGTGATCGCGGGCGATCCCGCCGAGGCCCTGGCGGCCAACCGCGATTTTCATGCCGCGATCCATGACATCGCCGGCAATCGCGACGCCAACCTGATATTGGAACGGCATTGGCGGCTGATCCGGGCGTTATGGCGGCGTTATGGCTACCAAGCCGATCGGTTTGCCGGCGTACTAGCCGATCACCGGCTGCTGCTGGCCGCCTTTACCGCCGGCGACGGCGAGGCCGCCGCCGCGGTCACCGCAGCCCACACCGCGCGCGCAAAGCTGGTATTACTCCAACAAATGCGCGGCGGCGCGTTACATCCCGCTACCACTACCCGGCCCGTCGATAAACACCATGAATAAGATCCTGATTCAGGCCCTGGACCTGATGCACTGTCCGGTCACCGTCAAAACCACCTGGTCGTTTATCCGCGTCACGCTCTCCGACGGGATGACCGGTTGGGGCGAGGCAAGCTGGATCCGCCACCCCGCCGCGCTGGATGCGCACGCCGGCGCCGCCCGACAACACCTGGTGGGGCAACCCTGGCATGAACTTGAACGTTATCTGGCCAGGGAAACTAATGGGGTGCCACAGGCGGCGATACTCAGCGCACTGGAACAGGCACTGTGGGATATCAAAGGCCACTATGCCGGCTGCTATGCGGCCGGGCTGTGCGGCCGTGCTTACCAGCACCGTATTCCGCTGTATGCCAATATCAATCGCGGGATCGTCGAGCGCGACGCGGCGGGGTTCGGGCTGGCGGGACAAAAAGCGGCCAGGGCGGGGTTTACCCGCATCAAAATTGCACCCTTTG
>JAATGH010000188.1 GCA_015654745.1 Enterobacterales bacterium | reverse complement strand
TATCGAGTAAAAAAGCTACGCCGGCGCGCTGTGCTATTGCCGACAGTTGTTTCCTTAACATATCGGGCAACGGTACCCCCTGAGCCTGTCGGCGCCGGGATGCCTCAAGCTCGGGATCGCCCGGCACCAGAACGGGTTTATCGGCTTCCAGCGCCGGGGTACGGTGCAGGAAATCCACCATATCTGCCAGGCCGCTTTCAAACGCATCGGCACCGGCGAAGAACGTCGGATCAATCACCAGGAAACTGTGACCAATATTGGCCGGCCCCTGGGCCCTCACCTGTGGATCCAGTGCGGCCGTAATCGCCGCGCCGTTGAGGTTGGCGGACAAAATCTGCGCCATCAGCGCCAGGCCGTAGCCCTTATGACTGGCCAGTTCGGGATTGCCCCCCAGCGGCGTCAGGCCGCCGCCCGGCAGATCGACGAGCTGCCGCCGCAGACGCTCATCGGTAAAATGAAGTTCGGTGTTAACCGCTGTCACGCTCATATTATTTGTTCGCCGTTTCAGCCGGTGCGGCGTCGTATTCTCCGCGCAGGGCTTTTTGGTGGGCATCGGAAAAATACTCGTCGGGGACACCGTATCTGTGGGCGAAATCCACTAATAAGCCGGTCTTGTGCCAGTCACGGATCACGCTGTCCACAAAGTTGCGGGTGTCTTTTTCGCCGCGCCGGGTCCAGATAACCGTAGGGGAAGGGATCAATTGATCTTTCGTCGCGATCCGGTAATCGGCCCATTCCGCCGCGCTATCGCCCACCAGTACCTGATGCATGGCCGGTGAGATATGTACCGAGGCGACACAGGTGCCCCCTTTCAGCGCCAGCAGCGATTCGGGAATGCCGCGCAGCCCTTTGACAATGGCGCCGTATTCCTCCAGTGGCTTGGCAAAGTTACTGCCCTGGGAGACACAGGCCACTTTGCCTTTAAGATCTTCCCACTTGGAAATGCCGCTTTCTTTACGCACCAGCGCCGCGCCGCCGACCAGATTATAAGGTGTAGGGGCATAACTCAGCGACTCGCTGCGCTCCTGGGTCCACTGGATATTGGCAATCAGCAGGTCGACTTTGCCGGACTGCAGGAATTGAACTCGCGTAGAGGCGGTAACCGGCACCACCTCCAGCTCGACTCCCAAGCGGTTGGCAATATTGCGGCTAAGCTCGGTTTGAAAACCGCCGGTCTGGTTGGTCGCGGGATCCAGAAAGCCGAACGGCGGGCTGGCGCCGTCCACCCCCACCACTATTTTCCCACGATCCTTGATTTTATCCAGCGTCGCGTCAGCGCTGACCCCCGGGGAAATAAACGGCAGCAGGGCGGCCGCCAACGTCAGGTGAAGCAGAAAATGTGTCTTCATAACATCCCACTAAGCCAATTTTCGTTTGGTTAAAAAGTTAACTGCCCTGGAATTTTTTGTGCAATTCCTGTAATAACGGTTGCGGCGGGGTAATCCCCAGTCTTTTTTCCGTTTCGATTAACCAGCCGGTCCGGTGCCAGGACTGAATTACCCGATCAACGGCGGTAATGGTGTCCGTTTCGCCTTTGCGCGTCCATACCACCGAATCGGCGGGCAGGATTTCATCGGCAATCGGCGCGTGATAGTCCGCCCATTCCCCGCCTTTGCGCACCAGGGGCTGCAGCAATGTGGAGTCGTGAACGGCCGCCACGCATTGCCCTCCTTTCAGCGCCAGCAGCGAATCGGCGGAACTCTTGAAGCCCTTGGTCACGGCACCGTATTCCGTATCCAGCGGCCTGGCGAAACTGCTGCCCTGGGACACGCAAACAGTTTTTCCGCGCAGGTCCTCCCATTTGGCGATGCCGCTGTTTCTCAGCGTCAGGGCGGTTCCGCCTACCCGATAAAAAGGCGTGGGGGCATAGCCCATACTTTCCGCTCGCTCCGGATTAAGCTCCATGGAAGCGATCAGCAAGTCGACCTTGCTGGCAATTAAAAATTGCGTACGCGTGGCGGTTTGCACCGGCACCAATTCGACCCCGACCCCCAAATCCTTCGCCAGTTTGCGTGCCAGCTCCGGATTCCAGCCAATCAATTGCCGGGTTTGCGGATCCACTGAGCCAAAATCGCCGCCATTCACCAAAACGCCAATCGCCACGTTGCCGCGCGACTTTATTTTATCCAGGGTAGCGTCAGCCCTGGCGGTAACAGGTAATAATGCCGCCAATGTCATAGCCGCCATCAACTTTAACCAGGTACTGGCCGGATGGGTTATTTCCTTATTCATATTTTTGCATCTTCCTCATTTAATTTCACACCATCCAGCAGGCGCTTATAATACGAATGACCGGTATTTAGAGCACCGATGGGATTGTGGGCCAGGACACGATCCTTAACTATCAGATAAGTTACCGGCGCGTCGGAATTCTTGATAAATAATGAATCATGCCCGACACACAGGCCGCTGATAACATTAAGATCCGTTTGTTCCAGATTGCATAATTTAGCCTGCATAACAGGGTTGCACATGGCCTCGTAATTGCCTGGTTTGATTTTATCCTCCTCGGCAATACCGACGTCGCACTTGTCTTGCGCGCCCACTTTACATAAAACGCCGAACACGTCCAAACCATTGGCGCGCAGTATATTGGCAAAGATGCGGTTTTCCTTGATTAATCCGGCACAGGATGCCACACCGATTTTTTTAGCGCCGATTTTTTTGGCAAATACGATAATTTCTTCTACTCGGGTTAATTGGCCGTAATATTGACCTTCAACCTGTGCGGATGCCAGCATTATCCTCGATATCAGCGGATCTTCGTGATACAAGTCCAGGCTTGCACGCAAAACGGCTTCATTATCCGCCGACGTGGTCAAACATTTTTTGGGGAATTCTTTATCCCGGCTTTGGCAGTTAAGAAAGTTACATTCGGTGCATGAAAATTTAGTTGCCATAACGGTTTTCTGCTTTCCCATAGAAACACCCTATTAAATATAAGGGATTTCCCCGGGAAACCAACCAACCTTTCCGCATAACGATATGAAAATAATGAGCATCATGGGTGAGTAACATCTTGTTCTATCACCACTAAAAATTAACAATGAGTGAAATTAATTAACCTAAATATGGAAGCGCTGGATTATAAAATCCGGTGGCACATGATTTTATGAGAAAAAAGGAAAATATTTCAATCGGGTGATAATATGCCATCTAATAACATTATGGTTTCTCTATTTTATCTATTCAGAAAAAGACATTTCATTATTTAAAATTGTTCATTGACACGTATCAAAGTCCATGAAAAGGTGAGCCCGTATTAGTGACCATATAAAATAATCAACTACAGAATGATAAGGATAAGATGTGGCACAGATAGGCATCGGCGCGACGGCACATGATTTTGTGTTTGCAACTCCCTGGGCCGGCAAAAAAGATTTTTTTACCGAGACCAAAAACCAGCGGTCTGTGCTGTTATTCCTGCGTTACTTTGGCTGCACAACCTGCCAATTGGAAATACATAATCTTATTCTGGATTACCCGAAATTTAAGCAGGCCGGCGCGGAAGTGTATGTGGTATTGCAAAGCAGCGTCGAGACCATTATCGGCGAGGTAAAGCAGGACGATATCCCCTTTGTGTTGGTATTGGACCCTGAACAGGTGTTATATAAAACCTACGGTATTGGGTCGCGGGACCCCGACGGCGCCAGAACAGCGGAACATCAAGCCAGGGTACAAGCGGCCAAAGCGCTGGGTTTTACCCACGGAAAATACGAAGGCAATGAGCTGCAGTTGCC
>JAATGH010000053.1 GCA_015654745.1 Enterobacterales bacterium | reverse complement strand
TGGCGAATTTCCAGATGGAACGGCTGCGCTCCGCCGCCTCGACCAGGCTGTCCACCTGGACCAGATTCGGCCGTTGCGCCTCGGGTAGGGTGTTTGCCCAGGCCAGGGAGCGGATTACGTGATCGCTGGGCTGCTCATAAATCATGGCGTCATCCACATAGATCAACCCGTGAATATCAAACTCGTTGAGCAGTTCGAGTACGCGCTTGGCCTGTTTTTTCTCCAGGGGATTGGAGGAGATGACTTTCTTAGCCTGGTAATCGTACAGGTATGTACCATTACAGCAGATAGCGGGCGTATCAAGTTCAAGGGCCTGATAAAACGGATGGATCGCCACGTGATGGCGGCCGGTGACCACCACCACTTTCACACCGGCCGCCCGGGCATCGGCCAAGGCCTTAAGCGATTCGGGCAGAATACGTTTTTGCCGGGTTAACAGCGTGCCATCCAGATCCAGGGCGATTACGCGATAGGTCATAGTTATCTCATTTTTGCAGATTAAAAGTCATGCCAGATGGTACACCGTATAAGGGGCGGCGAAAACCGCGAAAAAATATCGTGGATAACGCGCAACAACAGTGAGATGCTTAATGAAAGCACCACTTATCACCTATCATAGAATCTATAGGCGCTTATTTCCAAAAGGAGAACCCATGAAGCAGATCGTCTATGTTGCCAGTCCCGAAAGTCAGCAGCTGCATGTCTGGCAAATGGATAATGAGGGGATCCTGACCCTACTACAGGTAGTGGAGACCCCAGGCCAAGGTCAGCCCATCGCGATCAGCCCGTCCAAAAATCATCTTTATCTTGGCGTGCGCCCCGACTTTGGCGTCGTCAGTTACCAAATCGATGAACAGGGCCGGTTGACCGAAGCGGGCATGGCTCCGCTCCCCGGCAGTCCAACCCACTTGTCCACCGATCATCAGGGGCGTTTTCTGTTCTGCGCGTCCTATAGCAAAAGCTGTGTCAGCGTGAGCCCTATCGACGAGCAGGGCATCACCGGTGCGCCAATCCAGGTATTGGAAGAACTGACCAATTGTCACTCCGCCAATATTGATCCCACCAACCAGATTTTATGGGTGCCTTGCCTCAAGGAGGATCGCATCCGCCTGTTTACTCTCGGCCCCGACGGCCACTTACAGCCCCGCCGACCGGCCGCGGTGGATACGGTGACCGGGGCCGGCCCGCGCCATATGGTATTCCATCCCCAGCGGCCTTACGCCTATTGTGTCAACGAGCTGAACAGCACGGTGAACGTGTATGCCGTGGATGACGCGGGCGGTACGCCGCGCATTATCCAAACCCTGGATATTATGCCGAAAGGTTTTACCGATACGCGCTGGGCGGCGGATATTCATATCACCCCGGACGGGCGTTATCTTTTCACCTGCGATCGCACCGCCAGCGTGATTACCCGTTTTGCGGTATCGGAAGATGGCAGCGTCCTTGAAGTGCTTGGACACCAGACAACCGAAACCCAGCCCCGAGGGTTTAATATTGATACTCAGGGCCGTTATCTGGTGGCCGCCGGGCAAAAGTCCCATCATGTGGCGGTGTATCGCATCGACGGACAAACGGGGGATTTGCTGCCGCTGGCGCGTTATCCCGTAGGGCAAGCACCGATGTGGGTGGCGATCCTCGATCGTTAAGGCCAACGCTGCCAGCCACGGCTCTATCAGCTTCGGCCGCCGCCAAGCCTGATAGAGCGTGCTTATTTATCCGATCAGCTATAGGTCACGGTGAGCGTGGCTTTGCCCAGCGAGTGGAAATGGAGATTAAAACCCACCACCGCGCCGCTGGCGTTTTCATCCACCTCAATGGATTCCACATCCAGCGCATGAACGCTGAATTGATAGCGATGGGTATCGCCCTGCGGCGGAGCCGCGCCGCCGTAACCGGCTTTACCGAAGTCGGTGCGGGCTTGCACTGCCTGGGTGGGCAGGCCGCCCAGTCCAGAACCGGCGCCCTGAGGCAACGAGCGGGTATCCGCCGGTAAATTGGCCACCAGCCAGTGCCACCAGCCGGAGCCGGTCGGGGCATCCGGGTCGTAAACGGTTATCACAAAGCTTTTGGTCCCCGCGGGAACGCCGTCCCAAGCAAGGTGCGGCGAAATATTTTCTCCGCTGTAGCCCATGCCATTAAATACATGGCGTTCAGGCATTTTTTGTCCATCTTTCAGGTCATGACTGATTAAGGTAAAAGCCATTTTCGTCCTCGGCTAGCGGTTGAGTAGTTTTAGCCTATTCTGTGCGGCCACCAGCGGCGTGCCGTCAGGTTTTTTTTACATGTACGCGGTTAATATTATGGTTACTTTCATTTCATCTCTTCGCGATCCTGGCGTTTCAATCGGGCTCAAAGGCTGTCGTTGCCGACACGAATCACCAACTTGCCGAAATTTTTGCCCTGTAACAGCCCGATAAAGGCCTGTGGCGCATGTTCCAGCCCATCGACGATATCCTCACGCATCTGTACTTTCCCCTCTTTCACCCATGGGGTCATGGCTTGGATAAACTCGTTATAACGAGGGGCATAGTCTTGCGAGATAATAAAGCCTTGCAGACGAATGCGCTTACGCAGCAGCAACCCCATCAATTGCGGCAGGCGATCTTGGCCTTCGGGTAGCGCCTGCATATTATACTGAGCGATCAGACCACACAGCGGTATGCGCGCAGAGGTATTGAGCAGCGGCATCACCGCGTCGAACACCGCGCCACCGACGTTTTCAAAATAGATATCAATGCCGTCGGGACAGGCCTGCGCCAGGCGTTGGGCAAAATCATCGGCACGACGATCGATACAGGTGTCGAAGCCCAAGATGTCCACGGCATAGCGGCATTTATCCTGGCCGCCGGCGATACCAACGGTACGGCAGCCTTTCAGTTTTGCCACCTGGCCCACCACCGATCCCACCGCTCCCGTGGCGGCGGCCACCACTACCGTTTCACCGGCTTTTGGCTGGCCAATATCCATCAGGCCCATATAGGCGGTGAACGCCGGCATCCCAAGTACGCCCAATGCCCATGAAGGATGTGCCACCAGATCGGCGGACAGTTTCTGCAGATCTTTGCCATCGGCTACCGAGTAGTCCTGCCAGCCGCCGTAGTTAAGTACCCAGTCCCCCGTGTGGAAATCGGGATGTTTGCTGTTGACGACGCGGGATACCGTGCCGGCGCCCATCACCGCGTTGATTTCCACCGGTACGGAATAGGACTCGGCGTCGTTCATTCTGCCGCGCATGTAGGGATCGAGCGACAAGTAGACGGTGCGTAGCAGTACCTGTCGATCCTCTAAAGGCGGCAAATCAGCGGTTTCCAAACGGAGATTATCAGGTACCGGTGCGCCTTTCGGGCGCGAGGCGAGTACGATCCGGCGGTTCGTATGGGTATTCTGGTTCATCATTATCCCCTATGCTCCTGCTTTGGTAAAAAGCGAATTGATCAGATTACTAACAAGCATCCGGCGGGCCCGTGACTCCATGGATGGATAACGGCGTCTTCACGATTTTGCCCATCATATCCACAAGCTTGGCGCTGTTTTAAAACTCCAGATGATCATAGTGCATGGTCCATGACCCGGCTTATCGGCCTGGCGTCACATCATGACCTTTTCACCGCGCTCAGGCGACAAAATGTCCTGGCCGATCCAGTGATGCGGCCAGGGCGGCGATCAGCAGCGCCAATTGCTCCGGTTGAATACTATAAGGTGGCATGAGATAAATTAAGCGGCCAAACGGGCGAATCCAGACGCCCTGTTCGACAAAAAAGCGCTGTAGCGCCTCCATATTTACCGCATTGCGGGTTTCGACCACGCCGATCGCGCCCAGTACCCTCACATCGGCCACCCGTGGGTGTTCGCGCAGGCGCAGAAGTCCAGCGCGCAGTCGCTGTTCAATCGCCGCTACCTGGGCCGGCCAATGCCCTTGTGCGAGCAACTCCAGGCTGGCGTTGGCCGCGGCGCAGGCTAGCGGGTTGCCCATAAACGTGGGGCCATGCATAAAACACCCCGCTTCTCCATTGCTGATGGTATCGGCCACGTCACGGGTGGTCAATGTGGCGGACAGCGTAAGATAGCCGCCGGTAAGGGCTTTGCCCAGGCACATGATGTCCGGGGAAATACCGGCGTGCTCACAGGCGAAGAGCTTGCCGGTCCGGCCGAATCCGGTGGCAATTTCATCGGCGATCAGCAGCAGATGGTGACGATCGCATAATTCACGGACTCGATGTAGGTAGGTGGGATGATAAAAGCGCATGCCGCCGGCGCCCTGGACAATGGGTTCGAGTATCACCGCCGCCGGCAGTGGACCCTCGGACGCCAGTCGGCCGGCCAGTTCGGCGATATCCTCTTCGCGCCACTGCTCGTCGAACCGGCAGGCGGGCGCCGCGACAAACTCATGTTCCGGCAAATAACCCTGAAATAACCGATGCATTGAGGTTTGCGGGTCGCAGACCGACATCGCGCCGCAGGTATCGCCGTGATAACCCTGGCGTACCGTGAGCAAACGACGCCGATCCTCTCCCCGAGCCTGCCAATACTGCAACGCCATTTTAATCGCCACTTCAACGGCCACCGAACCGGAGTCCGCCAGGAATACACATTCCAGCGGCGCCGGCGTTATGGCGACCAGTCGGCGACATAACGCGACCGCCTGGGGGTGGGTGATACCGCCGAACATCACATGGGACATCGCGTGCAACTGATCGGCGATGGCTTGGTTAATCGCCGGGTGGTTGTAGCCATGAATCGCCGCCCACCAAGAAGACATGCCGTCCACCAGACGCCGGCCATCGTCCAGTCGCAGTTCGTTACCATCGGCGCCCACCACGGGATAACAGGGTAGCGGGGACGTCATAGACGTGTAGGGATGCCAAATATGGTGCCGATCAAAAGCCAGGTCTTCAGGGGTCATCATGCTACTTGTAAACCTTTGTTGATAATATTTGGTTGACAGTATAACGGCTTGAATTACACTGGCGAAACTGTTTTATTCCCTTATGTTGAGATGGTCATTCCATGCAAACTACCCCGCGTTGGACAGTGCGGCAGGCTCAGGACCTGTTCGCCAAACCTTTTATGGATTTGTTGTTTGAAGCGCAAACCGTGCATCGCGCACATTTCGATCCCAACCAAATCCAGGTGAGCACGCTACTCTCCATTAAAACCGGCGCCTGTCCGGAAGATTGCAAATACTGTCCGCAGAGTGCCCGCTATAACACCGGCCTGGCCACCGAACACTTGATGCAAGTGGAGCAGGTACTTACTTCGGCACGCAAGGCCAAGGCTGCCGGCTCGACGCGGTTCTGCATGGGCGCCGCCTGGAAAAACCCGCACGATCGCGATATGCCCTACCTGGAGCAAATGGTGCGAGGCGTCAAGGAGATGGGCATGGAAACCTGTATGACCCTCGGCATGCTTAGCGATTCCCAGGCGACAAGATTAGCGTCGGCCGGTCTGGATTTTTATAATCATAATCTGGACACCTCGCCGGAATTTTATGGCTCGATTATCACGACCCGCACCTACCAGGATCGGCTTGATACGTTAGATAAAGTTCGCGATGCCGGGATTAAAGTGTGTTCCGGCGGCATTGTCGGCCTGGGTGAAACTATTGCCGATCGCGCGGGCTTGCTGGTGCAGTTGGCCAATTTACCGGAGCCGCCGGAAAGTGTGCCGATCAATATGCTGGTAAAAGTCAAGGGCACGCCGCTGGCGGAAAACGCTGAAGTTGATGCGTTTGATTTTATCAGGACCATCGCCGTGGCGCGCATCATGATGCCCCATTCCCATGTCCGACTGTCGGCGGGACGCGAACAAATGAGCGAACAAACCCAGGCAATGTGCTTCCTGGCGGGGGCTAATTCCATTTTTTATGGTTGCAAACTGCTCACTACTCCCAACCCTGGCGAGGATCAGGACCTTGCGTTGTTTCGCAAGCTTGGACTTAATCCACAGCAGCATTATACCGATGCCGGCGATAACCAACGGCAGCGGGAATGGGCCGAACTCCTGCTGGACGCCGATACCGCGCAATATCATAACGCGGCGCGCTAATGAACTGGGATGAAAAAATCGACCAGGGGCTACAGGACCGGGAGCGGGTGGATGCTTATCGCCACCGCCTGGCGATTGCCGATGGTAATCATCGTTTTTTAACCTATCAGGGACAGCGATACCTCAATTTTTCCAGTAACGACTATCTGGGGCTCGCCCGCGATCCACGGCTGATCGATGCCTGGCGACAGGGCGCGGCGCGTCATGGCGTGGGCAGCGGCGGTTCCGGCCATGTTACCGGCTACAGCCTGTCCCATCAGGCTTTGGAACGCAGGCTGGCCGATTGGCTGGGGTATGCGCGGGCGTTGCTGTTTACGTCGGGTTATGCCGCCAATCAGGGCATTATCGGCGCGATGGCTGCCGATGGCGATCGGATCCTGGCGGATAAGCTCAGCCATGCATCGTTGCTGGAGGCGGCTATGCAGTCGCCGGCGCAACTGCGCCGTTTTGCCCATAACGATGCCGGCTCGCTGGCACGGTTGGCCGGGATGAATACGCCAGGCAATGTGCTGGTGATTACCGAAGGCGTGTTCAGTATGGATGGGGACAGTGCGCCATTGCGGCCTTTGACCGCCGAGACCGGCGCGGCCGGCGGCTGGCTGCTGGTGGACGATGCGCACGGTTTTGGCGTGGTAGGCGATCAGGGCAGAGGGAGCGCCTGGCAGCAAGGCTGCCACCCTGAGCTATTGGTGATCACCTTTGGTAAGGCGGCCGGAGTCGGAGGGGCGGCGGTACTGTGTGCCGAGCCGGTGGCGGAGTATCTGCTGCAATACGCGCGTCATATGATTTACAGCACCGCCTTGCCGCCGGCCCAGGTCTGCGCCATCGACGCGGCGGTAAGCGCCATCATTCAAGGGGATGAGTTGCGTGAACGGCTACGGCTCAATATCGCGCGGTTTCGCACGGGTGTCGCCGCCCTCGGATATACACCAGGTCCCTCCGCTAGCGCCATTCAACCGTTGCTGATAGGTGATAATCGACTGGCGCTGGCGTTGACCGGCCGGTTACGCGATCGGGGCTGTTGGCTGACCGCCATCAGGCCGCCGACCGTGCCGCCGGGAAGCGCCCGACTGCGCATTACCCTGACCGCCGCACATCAACCCGCGGATATTGATGTCTTGTTGGCGGCGCTGAATGACGCCCGTTGATTCGCATAAACAGCGCATTGCCCGTACATTTGGCCGGGCGGCGGGGAACTATGATCGGCACGCCGGCTTACAACGGGCCAGTGGCCAGCGCCTGATGACAACGGTAGGGCCGCGCTCCGGCTGGACGATATTGGATGCCGGCTGCGGTACCGGCTGGTTTAGCCGATTATGGCGCGCGCAAGACAACCGGGTGCTGGCGCTGGATCTTTCGCCGGATATGCTGGCGCAGGCGCGCGGCAACCACTCGGCGCATGCCTATCTGGCCGGGGATATCGAACATTTACCCTTGGGGACGGCAACCGTGGATATGTGCTTCTCCAACCTTGCCGTGCAGTGGTGTGACGATTTACCCCGCGCCCTGGCGGAATTTTACCGAGTCACCCGACCTGGCGGGACGATCGCCGTCTCGACGCTGGCCGAGGGTTCGCTATCCGAGCTGCGCCAGGCTTGGTCCTACGTGGATCAGGGCGTTCATCTCAATCGTTTTTTGACCTCATCGGCCATTGCCCAGGCTTTTGCCCCCTACCGCCATCAGATCAGTACGGCGCGACACACCCTGCATTATCCGCAGCTGTCGGCTCTGCTGCATGATTTGAAAGGCGTGGGCGCCGGCCATCTGCGCGACGGGCGCGCCCCGGGTCTGACCGGCCGGTTATGCCTGCAGCGGCTGGAAGCTGCATGGGCTCGTTATGAAGGTCACTTCCCGCTAAGTTACCAACTTAACTACGGAGTCATTTATCGTGACTAAACGTTTTTTTATCACCGGTACCGATACCGATATCGGTAAGACTCTGGCCGCCTGTGCGCTGCTACAGGCGGTCAACCGCGCCGGCTGGACGTCCGTTGGATACAAGCCGGTGGCCGCAGGCTGTCGGCCGAGCCCGGACGGGCCACGCAATGACGATGCGCTGGCATTGGCTGCCAGCGCCAGCGTGACGGTGGCTTATCGCCAGGTGAATCCTGTGGCGCTGTTGGCGCCGACGTCGCCGCATATCGCCAGTCGCGATGAAGGCCGTTCCATTGATCCGCTGGTGCTTTACCAAGGGCTACGGGAGCTTGAGCGGCTGGCACAATGGATCATTGTCGAGGGTGCCGGCGGGTGGCTTACGCCGCTTGGCGATGACGTGAGTTTTGACCAATGGGTGGTGGCTGAACAACTGCCGGTTATCCTGGTGGTCGGCATGAAACTGGGTTGTATTAACCATGCGTTATTGACGGCTTTGGCCATTCGCCAGGCCGGGCTACCGTTGGCGGGCTGGATAGCCAACGATCTCTCGTCCGAGCCGCACCGGCGCGCCGATTACCTGGCAACGCTGCGCCAACGGATGGGCGCGCCGTTGCTGGGTGAAATACCCTGGCTAACGGAGCCGGCCCGCGCAGACCTGGCGGGGTATATTCATCTCCCGCTATTGTCCGGTCAATCGGTAAAAGAATATTAACGGAACGGCAATTTTTGGGATGGAGCGCAAAAGGGGGGAATAAAGGGGCGTTAATGGAAACTAAACGCCCAGGCTTGCAGAGAAAGGGACGAGCACTGGTGAATATGGCATAAAAAATAATTTTTTCCCGTCAATGGTCTTTTATACCGCCAGATACGTTTGGATAAGGCTATCATCGAGTTGATCAAGCGTGCCCTGAGCCACGCTGTGACCCCCTTCTAATAAACAGAACCGGTCGCCTACGGCGGGAGGGAAGGGTAATTGCTGTTCCATGACCAGCAGCGTCAGGCCAAATTCATGCTGCAGACGGCGGATATTGAGGCCTATTTCCTCCACGACGCTGGACTGAAAACTGCCGGTGGGCTCATCGAGGATCAGCAGCTCGGGTTCCAACACCAGCGCGCGGGCGATAGCCAACTGCTGCTGTCCGCTTTCGCTGAGATCCCCAGCCCGCTGGTGCCGCATATTATGTAATAACGGAAACAATTCATAAACCATGGCGGGCACCTGACGGGACTTATTCCTGCCGGCCAGCAGCGCCACCCGCAGATTTTCGTCCACGCTGAGCTGGGAAAAAACCTGACGTCCTTGCGGCACATAGCCAATTCCCAACGCCGCGCGCTGCTCTACGGGATGCTGCAGCAGGTTCAGCTCCGCCTCGCCGTGCAGATGCCAGGTCATGGTCCCGCTGGCGATGGGTAAATGGCCCATAATACAGTTGACCAAGGTGGTTTTGCCTACCCCATTGCGGCCCAGCACATAGGTGCAGCGCCCGTGGGGCAACTCGAGGTTGACATCCCGCAATATCTGTTTGGGACCATAAAACTGGTTCACCGCTTGTAAACGTAACATAAGATTCCTTCCTCCCATTAATGCGGAATTCATACAGGCTATTAACACTTCTCTAGCAACTATCAGGCCAATAGTGTCGGCCACCCGCAACTCCCGATCCCTCGGGTATACGAAGCACTGGCATTACCGGTGTGCGGCAGCATAATGACATACCGTCATCGGCTATTTTCCAAACAAACTGCGGCATATTGCACATTCACGGTGCCATCGGTCGGCGCGGTGGTGCAAAGGCGACAACGCGCGTAAATAAGGCACTAAACCAGTGCGGCCGGCGGATATTCATGCCATGAACCATGCTTGGTAAAGGCCAAAAGGGTTAGGTGTTTTCGCTATAAAAAAAAACCGCTCAACGATGAAAAATAGCTAAAAACCCATGTTTTTGTCATTGAAGCGTCATGATTGTCAGCTTTGTGGAACTCAAGCGGTAAGCGGTGTGGTAAGACTTATCCACTATTCCTGTGGATAACCATGTGCATGAGGTTTAGAAAAGCCTGCGGGAACGAGAGTGGGCGCGGCTTCATGGAGTTTTGCCTGTATTCTCCACGTTTTTTTAAATTGTTATAAATACAAACGGTTAATTAAAATCAAGCGAATTTGTTGAGGGCTGGTCAAAGCTATGTCAAATTGCATCACACTTTTACCGGGTATTAATTTTATAACGATTTATAATAAAATAAGAACGGCGAGGATCCCACGCGATCCCATTTTGGTGGCGAAAGGCATCCGCTGCATGCACCCTTAGGTGAATAGGGTATTATATTACTGGTTTTGTATCCAGTGTTTCGAGTCCGAAAAACCATCCTGTTAGCGGTATTCTCCCAACGTTGCCCAGAGGTAGCCCCGTAAATGAGTAAAGCCTTTAACCTGCAATCGAGTTTTAAACCGTCCGGCGATCAGCCGGACGCGATTCGTCTTCTTGAAGAAGGGTTACTGGATGGGCTGGCCCATCAGACCTTACTGGGCGTGACGGGATCGGGTAAAACCTTTACCGTGGCGAATGTGATTGCCGATCTTGATCGGCCCACCATGATCCTGGCGCCTAACAAGACGCTCGCGGCACAGCTTTATGGCGAAATGAAGGCCTTTTTCCCCGACAACGCGGTTGAATATTTTGTCTCGTATTACGACTATTATCAGCCGGAAGCTTATGTTCCCAGTTCGGATACCTTTATTGAAAAAGACGCTTCGGTAAACGAGCATATCGAACAGATGCGCTTATCCGCCACCAAGGCGCTGCTTGAACGCCGGGATGTGATCGTGGTGGCGTCGGTTTCCGCTATTTACGGGCTGGGCGATCCTGACGCCTACTTGAAAATGATGCTGCACCTGACACGGGGCATGATAATCGACCAGCGATCGATTTTGCGGCGTTTATCCGAACTGCAGTACACCCGCAACGATCAGGCGTTCCAGCGCGGGACGTTTAGAGTACGCGGCGAGGTTATCGATATTTTTCCCGCCGAATCGGATGAGATCGCCTTGCGCATCGAGCTATTCGACGAGGAGGTGGAGCGACTGTCGCTGTTTGATCCCCTCACCGGGCAGGTGGATCAAGTGGTGCCGCGCTATACCATTTACCCCAAGACTCACTATGTCACGCCCCGTGAGCGCCTGCTGCAGGCTATGGAGGATATCAAGGTCGAACTGGCGGAACGTCGTCAGAATTTGCTGGCCAGCAACAAACTTCTTGAGGAGCAGCGCCTGTCCCAGCGCACCCAGTTTGATCTGGAAATGATGAATGAGCTGGGTTATTGCTCGGGCATTGAAAACTACTCGCGCTATCTGTCGGGGCGGGGGCCGGGCGAACCGCCGCCGACGCTGTTTGATTACCTGCCGGCCGACGGTCTTCTGATTGTCGACGAATCCCATGTCACCATTCCGCAAATTGGCGGTATGTATCGCGGCGACAGAGCGCGCAAGGAGACGCTGGTGGAATATGGTTTTCGCCTGCCTTCGGCATTGGATAACCGCCCGATGAAATTTGAAGAGTTTGCCGCCCTGGCGCCGCAAACGATCTACGTGTCGGCAACGCCGGGTAAATACGAGCTTGAGATGTGCGGCGGGGTGGTGGTCGATCAACTGGTGCGTCCCACCGGCCTGCTTGATCCCCTGATCGAGGTGCGCCCGGTTACCACGCAGGTGGACGATCTGCTGTCTGAAATTCGCAAGCGGGTATTGATCAACGAACGGGTGCTGGTCACCACGCTGACCAAACGGATGGCGGAAGATCTTACCGAATATCTGGTAGAGCATGGGGAGCGGGTGCGCTATCTGCACTCCGATATTGAAACCGTGGAGCGCGTGGAAATCATCCGGGATTTACGCCTGGGGGAATTTGACGTATTGGTCGGCATCAACCTGCTGCGCGAGGGGCTGGATATGCCGGAAGTGTCGTTGGTGGCCATATTGGATGCGGATAAGGAAGGATTTCTGCGTTCTGAACGCTCGTTAATCCAGACCATCGGCCGGGCCGCGCGCAATCTGAACGGCAAGGCGATTCTGTATGGCGACAAGATTACCCCTTCCATGGCCCGCGCCATTGATGAAACCGAACGGCGGCGGGTTAAGCAGCATGCCTACAACCAGGAACACGGGATTACTCCGCAGGCCCTGAATAAATCGGTGGCGGATATCATGGAATTGGGGCAATCGCCGGCGCATGCGAAACACAAAAAACGCAAGGCCATGGAAGCCGCCGCGCATTACGGCGACATGACGCCCAAAGCGTTGGATAAAAAAATCAGCGAGCTGGAGGCGAAAATGCAGGCGCATGCGCAAAACATCGAGTTTGAACAGGCGGCCAGTGTGCGTGACGAAATCCACGCCCTGCGCGAGCATTTTATCGCCATATCCTGAATTCCACAGCTTACCCGAGGGTTTG
>JAATGH010000391.1 GCA_015654745.1 Enterobacterales bacterium | reverse complement strand
CTGCCGATGACGTTTGGCCTCTCTTCCATGGGATTAGGTATTGCACTGATCGTGAAGATTCATAGCCTGCCGGTGGTGATACTCGCTCTTATTTTGGGCGCGGCCATCGGTGAGTTATTTTACCTGGAAAAAAATATTGGCAAGCTGGGCAACTTGGCCAAAGGCTTTATTAATCGCTTTAAAGCCGATGATGGCACTCTAGACCCGGCCGTGTTTACTGAAAAATATGTGGCAATCCTGGTCCTTTTTTGTGCCAGCGGCACGGGGATTATTGGCGCGATGACCGAAGGTATGACCCATGATGTCAATATCTTATTGGTTAAATCCATTATGGATATTTTTACCGCAGCGATCTTTGCCACGGTGCTGGGCTATGCGGTTGCGCTGATCATGCTGCCGCAGCTGGTTATCCAATTACTGATTGCCACGTCCTCGGTGTTGATCCTGCCCCACATCAACCCGGCCATGATGAGCGATTTCACCGCGGCGGGGGGATTTGTCATGTTGGCTACCGGTTTTAGAATTGCCGGAATCAAATCATTCCCCGTGGCGAATTTGCTACCGGGACTGGTCCTGGTTATGCCCATTTCCTATATATGGAGCCTGTTTTTTTAAACTCCGGTCTATCGGCTAGCCATAAGCGAAATAGCCATCATCCCGCAAGTATCATCTTGGCAGGCGGCGCGGCGCCTAATCTCTATTGGGTATGGCGCTTAGCTAAAGACGGCTTTCCTGCTATGATATTTGCATTGGCATGACCGCGCGGGGGCGGGAAATGGATCTTAAAAGAATACGGTATTTTTGCACTATCGCTGAACAGGGTTCCATCAGTAAGGCGGCAAAAATATTGAATATGGCCCAGCCCCCCTTAGGTAAAAGGCTACAGGAACTGGAGGCGGAGATAGGCTCACCGCTGTTTATCCGCACTCCCGGAAAGATGCGGCTTACCGAAGCCGGCATGTTTCTTTATAGAAATTCCTGCGAGATATTAAGCCAGGTTGACGCGTTAAAAAAACGCACCATCAATATTGCCACCCGCCAAAAAAGAGTGGTTAAGATCGGTGTTTCCTACCTCTATCTGCGCTTCTTCAGCCATATACTACTTGAATTCTATCATCAGCACCCTGAGTGGGATATCCATGTACAGGTTTCAGATTCGAGTCATTTAGAATCGCTCTTAATCAACAAATCTCTGGATTTGGCACTGATTCAAAGTCCCGCCGAATGCAATTCATTTTATGTGCGCGAGTTTGCGCCGGTTAACCTTATCGCCGTGATCACCCGGCATTATGCCAGCCGATTTACGCAAGCTCAGGCTACATTTTCCGATGTAGGTAAACTGCCGCTCATCATTTTGCATCGCATTAATGGAGAGGGAACCTACGAGCAGCTATTAAGAAAACTCTATGCCGAAGTGGATGATGTCAATATCATTATGAAAATTTCAGAACCGCGATTGGTTCTGGATTTGTTAAATGAGGGATTGCAGGGCGCAGTTTTTATGCCTCGCTCGGAATTTATAGACAGTAGCCAAGGATTTTACTTTGCTTTTGATATAACCGAGGGGATGAATATCTATAAACCCGCGCTGGTGACATTGAATACGGCGAAGGATACATTGCTGATTTGAGACTGGCTTCAGAAGGAAAACAAATTGTCTTGGCCAACCGGGCAGTAGACGTCAAGCACCCGGCCCATCAGATGCCAAATGGCCAGAAAATGGCATGTCAGGGTAGTGCGATGGATTGACTCAGGTAAACGATCGGTGTGGGAGCGTAGCCAACATCTCCCAATAAGAAAGATCGAAGATATTGGCTAACGCTAAAAGCTCGCTTTAAATCGTTTACTCATCCAGCCCTACCTATTCCGCGCAGTGCTACGGATGATCTACCTGGCCAATCGGGTTGCGAATGGTTTAGCACACGGCGTACGGAGTAAAATTGCGGCAATGTACCCGGCGCATCGCGTTCGCCACCATGTGGCGAACCGGCGTAAGCCTAAATGCCAAACGCCTCAATAACGCTCGCCAAAACCGAATGAGCCTTCCCGCAGACAGATCTCGGCGGCAAAATCCGCCGCCTTCGCCAGGCTGGCGGCGATTCTGTCAGCGTCCGGTGTGGCGGTACCGGCTGGGGTCATGGACGGTGGCGAAACCTGCGCCACGGCCGTTGTTTGGCTGCCCAGCTTGAAATAGCCCAGTAAAAACGCCGTGATAAACGCATCCCCCGCCCCTAAGGTGTCCACCGGCACCACCCGGCGCGGCGTTTGTTCATACCAGCGCCGGCCGTCAAACAACAGCGCCGGCTGCGCGCCGCGGGTGGCCACCGCGCAATCGGCACCCGCCGCCACCGCCTGCAGCAAGATATCCCGGCTGTGCTCGGGCGTCAGTTCAGCGCAGGAAAAAAAGGCGAAATCCAGCCAGGGACAGAGCGCCAGCGCGGCGGGCAAATGGAAATCATCGGAAAAGTCATAGGATATCGGCACGCCCAGACGAGACAGCGCCGGTAGCTGAGCGTCTACATAGCTATAGCTACCGGTGTGAATCAGGGCGAAGGACCGCAGGTAGTCCGGATCATCAAGCACAAAATCCATCGGCGTAAATCGGCTCACCCCGCCCTGGTTGGACCCGAGAAAGCGCCGTTCGCCCTGTTCGATGGTTAAACTGGCACAACCGTTTTCCCCGCTTACCTGGCGGCAACGCGACGCATCCACCCCCAGCCGTTGCAGCGTCGCCCTCACCTGCGCCGCCGCCGTGTCATCGCCGAATACGCCCAAATAGGCGGAAGAGCATCCCAACAGGGTCGCGTAAACGCTAAAATTTAGCGCGTTGCCGCCGGGGTAGCGCATATGTATATGCGCGTACTGATCGACCACATTATCGCCGATACCGATCACTTTCATCGCGTCTCCGCCTTACCAAATCGTTTACCGCACCGGCGCCCCGCCGGAGCATATCTTCCGCCGATAATGGCGATTAATAGGCAACCTGACCCATATAGCGACGGGTTTCCAGCGGGTGTTGCCGTATGTGCGCCAGCGCCGCGCGGTATTCGCACATCACGCTATAAAACAGCACCGGATTAAAGTATTCCACCACTTCCGGCGGCAGCGTGCCGATGCCGAGTTCCTTTGCATCGATCACTTCGACTTTTTCCGCATACTGTTCAAGAAACACGAGTGCGCGCTCATCCAGCGCCCGGGTACGTCCCTGGTTCATCATCAGGATAAACGGTGTTTCCCGGTCGGTCACTTCAAACGGACCGTGGAAGAATTCGCCGGAATGGATCGGCGCCGCGTCCAGCCACTGCATCTCCATCAGCGAGCAGATGGCGAAACCGTAGGCGTGACCATAGGACGCGCCGCTGGACAAAATATAGAATAATGACTCGTGCTGATAACGTTCGGCAAAGCGCACAGTACGGGCGGCGACCTGTTTGCGCGCGCGCACCACGACTCCGTCTATTTTCGCCACGCCGCGCTCAAACGCCGCATAATGGGCGTAGCCTTCCGACTGTTGCAGGATTTCGACGCACAGCCCAAGGATTATCGCCATCGGATTATCCGCTACGCTGGTGTCATTGCCCCAGGCATACACAATGTTGTGATCGCCGAAACGCTGTAAATCCGCGAGCGGATTATGGGTCAACGTAATGGTGGTGGCCCGGCGACTTAACGCCAACTCGGCGGCGGCGACGGATTCCGGCGTATTGCCGCCGTGGGAGCAGACGATCACCACCGAATTTTCTCCCAAGCTCGCGGGCGCGGCATAAACAAACTCATTGGCGGTATAAATCCCGTTACGTAGCGCCAGGGCTTCGCCATCGAGAAAATATTTCGCCGGGTACATATCAACCAGCGATCCGCCACAGGCCACCAGAAACACCTGCCGCACACCGCCGACATCTTTTAACTTGGCCATCGTGGCCGCCACTATGGATTGCGCATTCATATCAAAAACCTTGTTTATTAGGATGGTAATGTGGCGTCCCGCCGGTTCACGCCGCGAGAGCGTCCGGTTGGCGGCAGATCCCTTGCCGCCAGCAGGCTTAGGCGCTAATCGCCGTAAATATTGAAATTGAAGTATTTAGCAGCCAGTTTGTCATAAGTGCCGTCGCTGCGAATTTTGGCAATGGCCTGGTTCAACGAAGCCTGTAATGCCTGGTCTTCTTTACGCAATCCGATACCGGTACCGGGTCCAAAGATCTCCCGATCGTTGACCCTGGGCTGGATCAAGGCAAGATTTTGTCCTTGGGGTTTGTTTAATAAAGACTCCGTCACCACGGTCGCATCATCAAGCGTCGCGTCAAGGCGTCCCACCACCAAATCGGCATAGACCGCATCGGCGCTCGGATAAGGGATCACGTCCACTCCGGCCGGCGCCCAGTATTTTTTCGCATAGGCTTCAAATACCGACCCTTGTTGCACGCCGATCCGTTTGCCCTTGAGGGACTCGGCGGTCGGCGTCAAGCCGCTGCTCTTACCTGCCACCAGGAACGCCGGCGTGTTGAATAATTTGTCACTAAAGTTGATGGCCTTGCCCCGCTCCTCAGTGATGCTCAGGGATGACAGGATGGCATCGAACTTCTTGGCTTTCAGTGCCGGGATCAGACCGTCAAAACTATTCTCCACCCATTGGCACCGCGCCTGTAGTTCGCTGCAAATGGCATTGCCCAGGTCGATATCGAAACCGGCCAGCCTGCCGTCTGGCGTCTTATACTCGAACGGCGGGAAGGTGGGATCCACCCCAAAGCGGATATTTTGCTGTGCCTGTACGGAACAGGCCAGCAGCGTCAGAGAAAGGGATAACCAATACCTTGTTTTCATCGAAACGGCTCCGAAAGGATAATTGACGGCCATGCCTGACCACTCAGGACCTGAATGGCGCTGTGTGTTGATATAACTATACCACAAAATAGACCAACACTTTATGGTATATCTTATTCCGGTGGGCAAGGCAATAACCCGGCGCTAAAAAGCCGTGTAATTGCCGGTATCCCATCAAATGATTTGTCCTTTGGCGACAGGCCTTTTATCGTGGTATAATATAAGCTTATCCTATATACCGCCGCGTGGCCGTAAGGGCATGATTTATCCACAGGCTATGACCACGCCACGGCCGACGCGAGCAGGTAAAAATAGACCATGGTTCTACCCTTCG
>JAATGH010000069.1 GCA_015654745.1 Enterobacterales bacterium | reverse complement strand
TACCAGCCAATAACATCCTGGTAATTATCGAAATCATGATCCAATTGCAGTAACCCAAAGCCCTTGGGATTGTCATCCACAAACGAATTGAACTGTAGCTTTTGCGGATTGTTAAGCGGTCGGCATACCCATTCGCCGTTGCCGCGCCACATGGCCAGGCGGTCTGAATCATGAATTTGCGGATGGATGTTATCGCAGGTGCGCCGCTCGTTGGTACCGCAGCTGAACATACTGGTGATCGGCGTAATACCAAGCTGTTTGATCGCCGTGCGGGCATGAATATGCTTCTCGATATTCATCACCACCCGTTCCGCTTCGCAATCAATCACAAAACGGTAGGCACCCGTGGCGCTGGGGCTATCGAGCAACGCATAGAGCGTGAAGCTGGTGTCGGCGGCCTTGGGTTTATCGAACCAGAACGCGACGAAATCAGGGAATTCCTCGCGGTGGTCGGTATAGGTGTCGATTGCCAGACCGCGCGCCGACAAACCATATTGATAGGTATCGTCCACCGCCCGGAAATAGCTGGCGCCAAGGAACGACACCACATCCCGCCGGGTTAGCTCAGGGGCTTTATTGACCTTGAAACCGGCGAACCCGAGATTATCGCGCCCCTGCAGCTGGGCAGTATCCACGCCGGCGTTATGGTAATTAAACAGTTCGGGACGAAAATGGATCTCTTTGGCCATATGGGCCTGCGGATCGACGGAATACATGCGCACCCGGCGTTTAAATCCCATACCCACGTGGAAGAGATGTACGTCGAGCTGGCGCCCCGGCACGTCATTCCATAGGGAGTGGTTAGCGTCGTACTGTATATCGTTATAGGCCTGGGGGGTCAATTCCGCCAGAGTCTTGGGCAATTCCGCCGGCGGGCCGCCGAAGGGCTGCCCCGCCAGACTGGCGGCCATGGATTTCAACGTGGTGAAATCGAATGGGCTGGCGCTGCCATCGGCAATATTGTCGGCGGCCAGCGCCGAACGCATAAATAACGAAGCCATGGCGGGAGTACCGCAGTATGCGGCCAGTGCCAATGAAGCTTTAATAAATGATCTTCGTTCCATGCCGGAAAAAGTTCCTATAGCTTGCAATGTGTTTTCCACGCGGAGCCGTTCGCCGGTTGGCGGCGCGCCGGGCATTGGGCGCTCCGTTCCACGAGGTTCGAATTTTTCGACATCGAGTGGCTGTAATAATTCCGTTCAAACGGTTACAGCCCCAATGAGTTTACGGTAAAAGCTTCCAACTGCAATGGGATTAATGCCCGCGCCAAGCGTTTAGCCCACGCCCGGCGGCAAATCAATGGGAAATAAATTTGTTCGTGCGCCGGGCTCCGGTCAGGCAACATTGCCTGACCGAAAACCCGTAGTGCTATTGCGCGGTGGTATCCAATATTCCCGGCGCGATGGCCGGCGGATAGTTTTCGAAGATCATTTTCTGTGGACTGGTTAGCACGATACCGGAAGCGCGCATGCGCTTAAGCATCTCGAACAGCAGGTCGCTCTTGGTGGATGCAACGATACGCGGGCTGCTGACAAATCCCGTCACGCTAAGCACGATACCGCTGGGGCCAAGCTGGCTAAAGGTCACCGACGGCGCGGGCGTGTCCTGGATTGATTCATGATCGCGATAGGTTTCCAGCAACAGGTTGCGCACCGCCTCCGGGTCGATATCCAACGGGAAGGTCAGGGCGATGGTGACCACGCCTTGCGCATTGCCCATAGTGGCATTACGCACATTCTGCGAAATGAACTGCGAGTTCGGCACAATCACCGTTGAGCGATCCCCCAGCTGAATTTCCGTCGCCCGTACGTTAATGCGCCGGATATCCCCTTCAACGCCGCTAATGGTAATCAAATCGCCGACCTTTACCGGTCGTTCGATCAGAAGAATCAGGCCGGAGATAAAGTTCTTAACGATTTCCTGTAAACCAAAACCAATACCCACCGACAGGGCGCTGACGATCCAGGCCAGGTTATTCCATTGAATGCCCAGGGTCGACAGGGTCAACAAGGCGATAAGAATATAACCCAGGTTGCTAAACAGGATCACCAGCGAGGCACGCATGCCGGGTTCCATCATGGTCTTCGGCAGGAAGTCCTTGTCCAGCCAGCGCCGCGCCGAGCGCAGCACATAAATGCCAATCGCCAGGAAAATCAGCGCATTCATCACGTGGGCCGGCACGATATTAAGCTTTTCTAGCCCTTTACCGCCCCACATATCAATAGCTTTGCTCACCAGCGACAGCGGCGTGGTCGATCCGAAGGTGCCGTTGAGCAAGGCCACCGCCGCCAGCAGAATCAATACGGTTTTGCCGATAGCCGACAGCAGCGTGGCGGCCTGGGCCAAATGGCGATCGTCTAACCCCAACGAATGTTTAATCCGCTGGCCAATCAGGGTGGTGGGGGAAAATAACGCGTCGCATAAATCCACCACCAGATGGATCAGCAGATACAGGCTGCATATGATCAGTCCCACCCACACCAGCTCATAGGACAGGAAACGGGCCAGGGCAATGTAGCCGACCAGAAGGGAAACCAGGATCGCGATAGCCGTGATCGTAACGGACAGATGAATCAATCCGGCAATCAGGGTGCGCGCCTCCGGCTGCACGCCTTCCGCCAGCATCTTGCGCCGGGTGCGGTTGGTGCGCAGCGGTGCGTAACCGGCGGTCAGCGCCACCAACAAAGATGAGAGTCCGTTGCCGAAAATGGTGGTGGCCACGCTGGTGCCCACCAGGTTATTCATCTGCTCTACGGCACCAAAAATCAAAATAAACGCCGCCAACATCGGCGGCATCGAGCGCATGGATAACGCCACCGGATCGGCGATGGTCGGCAGACGCCATGAAGGACGCTTATTGGACAATAGGGCGCGGCCAAGTCCGGCCACCAGCGCCGAGAACAGCGTCAAGATAAACAATTCGTTGGCAAAATCCATCACCAACTGTGACGCATCGGGGTGGCGGGTAAACAGCAAAAAGATACATTCCGCCCCCAAGCCGACGCTTAACACCGTGACCAGGGCGGTGGCGCATGCCAGGAAACTGCGGCGCAACCGCCCTTCCGGCAGAATATGGATGCTAAACCATCCCAACAGCTTATCCAGTAAACGGGAACCAAAGATCCAAATCGCCAGCGCCATCACCAACAGCGCGGCCGACCCCCAGCGCCATTCGGGCTCCCAGGCGGAATGCCAGGCATCGACAAAATCCTCGCCGAAGCTATCCAGGCGCGCCTTATCTTGCGGGGACGTGTTAAACAGCGGGGTCCAAAAGCTGCTGGCCAAAATGCTGCCGGAATTCAATGCCATTTGGGTACGCAGCGCGTTACGGCGAATATCGGCTATTTGCGCCGACAGGTTGGTTGCGCCGGTACTGATGGCCTTGGCATGCTCAAGCTGGCCGTCTATCAGGGTCTTGCGATTGTTCAACGTGATACGCTGCTGGGCCACTACGTTGGTTTCCGCCATGGCGCCTTCGGCGGGCGGCGGACCAAGAATATCCAACTGTGCTTGAACCTGCGCACGATCGGGCTGGATCGACGCCACCAGCGCATCGGCGTCGGCGGAGAGTTTCTGGGTAGCATCGTTTAGGGCGCTGAGCTGATTGTCATTGGTGGCGGCGGAAACCCGCTGCTTAATGGTATCGAGCTGTTTTTGCAGTTTGGGCAGTTCTACGCTGGCGACCAGCTTGACCGGAGCGACGGGTGCGGCGGCCGGCGCGGCGGCGTCGGCGGCGTTGGCCCCGCCCATTGGCGCAAGCGCGGCGGCCATGACGAATGCCAACCATAGACAATGGTGTGAAACGGTCCTTAAAAGGTTATGCATAGAATACATTATTCCGAAAATCAACGATGCCGAGGCCACTACGCCGGTGAGTCTGAATGCGACACTTTTTATGCTGTCACCCACATGATAGCCGGTTTGCTCGGCTCATAGTGTTTTATGAGACGGCCACCACTGTCAATTGCGGGACATGACCTAATATTACACTGATTCCACGCGAACCCGCGCGTAGTGATTAAGTGTCATCACCCCGTTTAAACATACATGAGGCCAATATCATGAGTCATTTTATTTTTTCATCCCCCGGCAAGTACGTGCAAGGCCGCGGGATACTGGATGAATTAGGCCAGCATCTTGCCACCTTGGGTACCAAAGCGCTGGTTATTGCCGACGATATCGTATGGCAAATTACCGGCAAGCGCGTTAAGACTTCTCTTGAACAGGCCAAGATTGATTTCCATTATGAGCATTTCAATGGCGAAGCCTCCGGCAACGAAATCCTGCGTTTGGCGGACGTGGCGCGCGCGGCCGGCACCAATATCGTGGTAGCGCTGGGCGGCGGTAAAACCCTGGATACGGCCAAGGCGGTGGCGGATGAATTAAAGCAACGTGTGGCCATAGTGCCGACCGTCGCCTCCACCGATGCGCCCTGCAGCGCCCTATCGGTTATCTATACCGACAGCGGGGTGTTCGACACCTATCGCTTTTATCATAAAAACCCGGATCTGGTGTTAGTGGATACTGAGGTGTGCGCCCAGGCGCCGGTGCGTTTGTTCGCTTCGGGCATTGCCGACGGTTTGGCGACCTATGTCGAAGCGCTGGCGGTAAAACGCACCAACTCCCTCTCCATGGTGGGCGGAAAGCCGACCATCGCCGGTATGGCCATCGCCCGTGCCTGCGAAGAGACCCTGCTGACCTACGGTTACAGTGCTTATAAAGCGGTGGAACGGCATTGCGTGACGCCCGCGGTGGAAGCGGTGGTCGAAGCCAATACCCTGCTGTCGGGCTTAGGCTTCGAAAACGGTGGGCTGGCCGGAGCGCACGCTATTCATAACGGCTTTACGGCGATCCAAGGCGATATCCATCATCTGACCCATGGTGAAAAGGTCGCATACGGTACGTTGACGCATATGGTGCTGGAACAGCGCCCCGACGATGAAATCGCCCGCTATATTCGATTCTATCGCCTGATCAAGATGCCGACTACACTTAAGGATATACATCTGGAAAACGAGAGTTTTGATAACCTGGTCAAGGTGGGCGCCCTGGCCTGCGGCGAGGGAGATACGTTGCGTAACCTCAACCCCAACCTGACGGCGCAAGAGGTGGCCCATGCCATCATCGCCGTGGATGCGTTCAGTCAATCAGTGCGTGACTAACGTCTGGGTTTACGTAGTACAGTCCGCGCCAGACAAGGATTATTAGCGACACGATGACGAAATACGCGGAACTGGTTAACATCAAACGGATTGCCCTGCTGCTGCTCTCGGTCGCGGCGGGGCTTTTTATTCTGACCCTGTTTTTCCCCACCGGGTTTTGGCGCGATGGCCTCAAGGCTATTGCCGAGGCCGCCATGGTGGGGGCCATGGCCGATTGGTTCGCGGTGGTGGCGCTGTTTCGGCGGGTGCCGATTCCCTTTATCAGCGCCCATACCGCCATTATCCCGCGCAACAAGGACAAAATCGCCGATAACCTGGCGCTATTCGTTCGGGAAAAATTTCTTGATACCTCATCCATCACCGGGTTGATCCGTAAACAGGATCCGGCCGCCACCATTGCCGGCTGGCTTACCGCCCCCGATAACGCCGACCGCCTGGGCGGCCACATCTTACAGTTGACGCGCGGACTGCTCGATTTCACCGACGATCGCCATATCCAGGGATTGATCCGCGGCGCACTGCATGCGGTGATCGATAAGCTGGATTTATCCGCGTCCATTGCCACGGTATTGGATAGTCTGACCAAGGACGGCCGCCATCAGGAGCTGCTGGACGCCGCCTTGCGTCAGTTGATTACGTTGCTCAACAAGCCCTCCGCCCGGGCGTTTATTGCCGACCAGATTGTCCAATGGCTTAAACGCGAGCACCCGTTAAAAGAAAAAATGTTGCCTACGGAATGGCTTGGCGAACATAGCGCCACGGCGGTGGCCAACGCGGTCAACTCGTTGCTTGACGAGGTTGGCCGCGATCGAGGCCACGAACTGCGTCGCCGCTTCGATCGGCTGGCGCAAAAGCTGGTCGAGCGGCTTAAGCACGATCCCTCCTCCGTTCGCCGAGCGGAAACCATTAAGTCCTATCTGAAAAACGATCCCGCGTTCAATAACTATATCGGCGAGTTATGGGGCGACCTGCGCGGCTGGCTCAAACAGGATTTAGATCGTCCTGATTCGATTTTGCATGGCAAAGTGGCCGCATCCGGGCGCTGGTTCGGGCAGACGTTGGCACAGGATGAAGGATTGCGCGCCTCGCTCAATCAGCATCTCGACGCGGCGGCACGTAAAATGGCGCCGGATTTTTCCGCGTTCCTCACCCAGCATATCAGCGATACGGTGAAAGGTTGGGATGCCGGAGATATGTCGCGCCAAATCGAGCTCAATATCGGCAAGGATCTGCAGTTCATTCGCATCAACGGCACGTTGGTCGGGGGGTTTATCGGCCTGATGCTGTATCTGTTTTCTCAACTGCCCGCGGTCTACCGCTGGTTTATTGCGCACATCCTCAGCGTGCAATAGCCGCTGGCCGGACAGGGGTTGCCCGATGATCCCCGTTTTGGCCGCACAGACCAGGACGGGCCGCCTTTAACCAGGGGTAAACTCGATAGACAGGTTTTTATGCTGCTGCAAATAGGAGACGGGCGGCGCCGTAATCGGCAACGAGTCGGTGTGCAGCTTGATAAAGTCGCACAGCTGCCGATCGCCGGTAAAGCGCCGGACCGGTCGGATACCGCTGAAATCCAATTCCACCGAACAGCTCTGGCCGCGAAATTCACTGAACTCCCCCTCCCAGAGGCATAAGGTCATGGCGGTGGCGGTGGTGGCCAGGTAAGTGCTTAATTCTTCACTCATACCGGCGTCAAGATAGGCCTGTTTACTGTCTTGGTAATATTCTTGATCCTTGATATTCGCTGGCTGAACGCAGGATTTGACCGCGCTGGGCGCGGCCAAGGCGGCATGGGGAACCTGGGTTGACGACGTCGCGCAGGCGCCGGGTAATACGCCCAGAGCTATCATCAAGATACTTTTACAGATATCCATATCGCCGCCTTAATAAGCCATGGCGCTCCGTCATCGGCGCGCCTCATGTTCTCAGGCAATAATATCAGCGATAACCCGGCCCGTCAGTGATAAAACTGACATAATGGTCCCGATTTTCAAACAAAGCCCGGTTGGATGCCCGAAGATAATTACCGGCCGGGTGCCGACGGGGGTTGCTCATCCACCCAAACCCGCATTTCCCCTTCGCCCCGGTTTGCCCAGCAAAAATAGGGAATAAACAGCAACGACTGTGTTTGTCGCGCGGCGATGTCGCCATCGAAACGATAGAGCGGTTGTTCCCCTCCGGCAACGATGCGGTCTCCCGAGGCCCGGATCACCGTTTTGCCGGCCAGGACGCCTTCGCCCTCCTCCATCTGATAGACGTGCTGCCCGGACAACCGCAAATTATGCAGATCGGCGCCATTGTCGGCCTGCTCCAGGCAGTAGACCAGCGGTCCGCGCTGCAATGCCACCTTGCCTTGGTTCTGGCGCACCCGTGGATGGCTTCTGACCCGCCGCACCGGCATCGGCAACGTCAATTGAAGCTGGTCTCCCGAGGTCCACCGACGCGACAGATAGGCATACCCCTTGCGCACGTCCAGCGGAACCGTCTCCCCATTGAGGACCATGCTGGGCGCGGAGCACCAGCCTGGCAGACGCAATGCCAGCGTGGTGGTCACCGGCGCCGGGCAGTCTACCGTCAGCTCGATCACCTCATCCCAAGGATAATTGCCGCTCTGGCGCAACGTTAACGGCTGCTGCCCCACATCGATAGTCAGCTCGCTGCCGATATAGAGGTTCACCATAAGGGCTTCATCGGTCTGGGTATAAATATAAAGGCCCAATGACCCGAGGATCCGGGCAATATTCGGCGGACAACAGGCGCAGCCAAACCACTGCTGGCGCACAGGCTTAACATGATCATAGATATGGTTGCACCGGATGGCCGCGGGGTGGACTTCCAGCGGATTAACATAGAAAAAGTGCTTGCCGTCCAGCGCCATGCCCGCCAGTACCGTGTTGTATAAAGCCCGCTCCATGACATCAGCATATTCGCCATCCGCTTCCATTTGCAGCATCCGCCGCGCGAACATCATTAACCCGATGGAAGCGCAGCTTTCGGTGTAAGCGGTATCATTGGGCAGATCATAATCGCCGGTGAACGCCTCGCCCCGGCTTTGCGAACCGATACCGCCGGTGATGTACATCCGCCGCTGGGTCATATTGTTCCACAAGCGGCGGCACGCCTGGCGTTTCTCCTCATCCCGGCTCACGTTGGCCAGATGGGCTACGCCTGCCATAAGATAAACAAAGCGCACCGCGTGTCCGACCGCCGTTTCCTGCTGCGTTATGGGCTGGTGGGCCTGGCTATAAGCCTTGTCGATGACCATCCAGGCGGGACCGAAATTATTCCAATGGGAGGTGCGGCCGCGCCGTTGATATTCAATATCATAGAAATGCGGTTCGCTACCCCGCTGCTCCACGAAATAACGTGCCAGCGCCACGTAACGAGGATTATCCGTCACCTCATGCAGCGCCATCAGCGCCAGTTCAATTTCCGGATGGCCGGGATAGCCGTGCAGCTGACATTCGCCGGGGCCGAATATGCCATCAATATGGTCGGCCAGACGGCAGACCACCTCCAGCAGGCGGTTTTTCCCGGTAGCGCGATAGTAGGCCACCCCGGCTTCGATCATATGCCCGGCGCAGTATAATTCATGGCACTCCGCCAGATTGGTCCAGCGCCCGTCCGGCTCCTTGACCGTAAAATAGGTATTAAGATATCCATCAGGTTGCTGAGCCGCGGCGATAAGCTCAATAACGCCGTCCGCGGTCGCTTCCAAGCCATCATCTGGCTGCTGGCATAGCATCCACGCCACTGCCTCCAGCCATTTCGCCACATCGCTGTCCTGAAACACCATGCCATAGAATTCACCCTCGCTCCGGCCGGCGGCTATACGGAAATTTTCGATGGCGTGGCTGGGTTCCGCATCATTGACCCGATCGTTTAACGCCGCCCACTGGTAGGGTAACACCACGTCCCTGACCAGGCGCTGGTAATCACGCCAAAAAGGGTCGGTTAACCTAAGATGGTGCAGATCGATATCCGATGATTGTTTCATAATTAACTTCCTTAACAGAGTGCTATGACAACTGTCTGGCCTGGAGATCCTGGGAGATACGCGCCATGGTTTTATTGCCCAACCGGCAAAACCGCAGCACCAGCGCCAATAACAAATGGAATACCGTCGGCAGCAGGGTTTCCATCAACGTGATGCCTTGCAACGATGCCGGGGTCTGGTGGCCGACGCCGGGGGTATAGGCCACCAGGATAAACACCAGGCTGAGGATCCCGGCGCTTGATGCCCAGGCCAGTTTGATAAAAAACAGATTAAAGGCGAAGCTCATACCGGATGAACGGATACCGGTTTTCCAAAAGCCGTAGTCATCGGCAAACGCCATCAGGGAGAAGTGCAGCGTCAGCGTGAAACCCAGGATGATATTATTGATGAAGATCACCGCCAGCCACAGGATTTGGTAAGCCTGCCCGGCCGGGATAAACCACATGGCCACGCCCAGCGCCGCCAACACGAGATTGGTATAATAATAGAGTTTAACGGTATCAATACGGCGGGATAATCCATTGACGATCATCGCGCCGAGGATCGACGCCACCGTTACCGATGTAAAAAACAGCGACGCATAGACGGCTGAGCCCTGCAGCACATAGGTGATAAAATACATGTAGCCGCCGCCGCGAATATTGAAGACATTGATCAGCAGAAACGACATGACCAGCATCAATAACAATTGCTCGTTTTTACGCAGACCGCTTAAATGCTCGCGCGGGGAAAACTTGCCCATCACCTCCAGCGGCACCCTCTCGCGCACCCAAAAGAAGCAGCATAAAAACATGATCACCGCGATCACGCATAGTATGCCCACGCCGCGCTGATATCCCTGGGCCGGGTTGCCACCGCCCAGTTCTTGTACTAGCCAGGGCAATCACACCGAGACCAAAAACCCGGCAATACCGCACAGCACGAAGCGCCAGGCCTGACAGGAGATCACCTCCCGATGTACCGTGGTCATGCTATTAATCAGCGCGCAGTAAGGAACATTAATGGCGGTATAGCTCATGGATAATAAAAGATAGGTCCCAAAGGCCCACAGAATCTTCATATTCATGCCGACATCGGGAACCGTAAACGTCAATACGCCAATAATGCCTATCGGCACGGCAATCCATAACTGCCATGGACGAAAACGACCCCAGCGGCTACTGGTACGATCGGCCACCACCCCCATTAACGGGTCGGATATGGCGTCAATCACGCGTAGGGCGATAAATAGCGTACCCACCAAGGCCGGGGTCAGGCCAAACACATCGGTATAAAAAAAAGTCAGAAAATTCATGATCAGGCAGGTCATTACGGTTCCGCCCGCATCACCTAAACCATAGCCAATTTTTTCGCGGATGGATAAATCTCCCCCGACGCTAACCGGCACAGCCGTCGCGGGGGCAATAGAGGTAGATGACATTATGTTTCTCCTCGCTAAAAACGAGTTATTCCCTTCATCTTTCTCGTTACCGGCGTATTGGCTGCAACGAGAAATGTATTGGGTATAGAGGAATATCGGGAAAAAGATGATCCGAATTATCATTCTATTAATCCCGTTGGGGAAAATATTCGGACCATTAAAAGTTCGCATACTTGATAGCACGCAACAAGAGGTGAAATATGTAGAAAAAAGGGACGATTCCGACTGAACAATAAAAGTGTGAGGCGGATCAACCCGCTTATCCCGCCAGCTGGCTATTCGCCAGGGGATGGTTAAAATGAATCATCACCCGGCCAACCATCATAGTATATGCTATATATATCAGCTAATTATCCAATACGTATCGAAAACGGCGGCTTATTTATTTCCCGTGGTTTGGGCCATCATCCGACGCGCACCTTGCCATCCTGGGAATTGATATATGTTGAACGGGGGATATTAGCGCTGTGCGAGGATGGTCATGATTTTGTGGTCAAGCCCGGCGAAAGTCTGGTATTAACGCCGGGAAAAAAACATTGGGGTATCGGTAATTTTCCCGCGGATCTCAAGTTTTACTGGCTGCATTTCACTATTATTCCCTCCCAGCCCTGCGCTAAAAATCCGTTAAATTTATCCATACCACAGTATGGAAAAATTCGCGACCCGCAGCGATTTCTTACCCTATTTCGCCTATTCCTCAGCGAGCAGGAAAATCATTCGCCCACCGCCGCATTGGAATTAATCCTGTTATTATTATTGCAACAGGTTGCGGATGGCTGGACCGACAGCAACGAGCCGGCGGAGCCGGGAATGGCCCTGGCATGGAAAGCACAGCAGCTGATCGGCACCGGATTTCACCTGCCGCTCACCGCCTCGGCCTTGGCGGCGCAGCTCCATTGCAATGCGGACTATCTTGGCCGGGTATATAAGTTAACCTTCCGCATGACGATTACCGAGGCTATTCATCGTCGGCGTATCGGCAACGCCGAGAAATTGCTGGTGGCGGAGAGCGGCGCCATTATCGAGATTGCCGAACGCTGCGGGTTTCAGGACGTCGGCTATTTTCGACGGCTGTTTCGACGCCTGACCGGCTTCACCCCCTTGGAATATAAAAAGCGTTATTGCAAAGAGCATATCAATTCCGATATTTAACCAGCCTCTTCCGGCGCCTCAACCAACATCAATCCCGCCCGTAATCCTAATGCCACCGAAGGGTTGGGAAACAAGATCCACTCTCGCGCCTGCTCCACCCGATATTCCCTGCCGTGCTCCCTGGCCAGCGGTTCGCCCCGCTGAAACTCGGTGAAATTCAGGGTATCCGCCGGTATCAACAACGCAAAATCCTCCGAGTTACGGGTAATTTGCTGGCTGACCCGATAGCGTTTTAGCGGCGGCCCGTCGCGTACGGGCAGCGGCAGGCCGCCGATTAGCGCCGCCAGCGCCCGGCTAACGGCGCTGAACTGGACAAGATCGTTGGCGCCAAACGGCAGCGCCTTACCCAGTTCCAACGTGGCGCTCATGGCATCAACGCTTTCGCTACTGAAATGGGTAAACGTGGCCCCCTGCGCGCGATGCGTCACCAGCGCGTCCAGCGCCGCCGCCTCAAGCCATGACAATAGCGATGGGGCATAACCCCGCGCCCTGAAGGGCCGCAGGGCAAAGCGTGGATGAAGGGATCCGCGAATGGCGGTATGTAAGTCCAAATGCCAGCGCGGCAGCCCATCGTCAACGGCGAAAAAGCCTAGCAGATGTTGGCTCAATACCAGGCTGCGGGCGGTTTCCCCGCTTGGGGTAAAATCGGCTATCCCCTTCTGGCCAAACATCCGGTTCATATCATTGACCAAATAGCGCCGGCCGGCACGCAATGCCGCCGGGTTGCCCAAGACCACCAGCAGGCGCACCGCCAGCCTGCGCCGGCCCGACAGCAGTTCGTCCAACAGATCGGCGAGCAGTTCCACCGGCGCGGTTTCATTGCCATGGACGCCGGCAGACAAGACCACCGCCGCCTGCGCCCGCCCGGACGGGCTCAATTCCATCACGCCTTCGTCAAGCCAGCGCCAGACGAAGCCCGCGGACTCGCCATGGCGCCGCGCGGGCAGGGTTCCGGCCAGCGTTTGGCGCAGGAAATCACGATTACTCATGCCCGTCATCCTCGGGAAAGGTCATGCCCGGCGTCAGGCTTTCCGGCAGGGCCAGTTGATCGCTTTCCAGCGACGCCATGGGCCAGGCACAATAATCAGCGGCATAAAATGCACTGGGACGATGGTTACCGGAAGCGCCAATTCCGCCGAAAGGCGCGCTGCTGGCCGCCCCGGTCAGTGGTTTGTTCCAATTCACGATTCCGGCGCGGGCTTCAAGCAGCAACTGTTCAAAATCAGATCGATGGGGCGAAATCAGCCCAATGGCCAATCCGAACCGGGTACGGTTGGCAATGTGGACCGCCTGGGCGAAATCGTCATAACGTATCACGCTAACAGTGGCCCGAAATACTCTTCATCCGGCGCATCCGCCACGTTGGTGATATCGATAATGCCGGGGGTCAACAGACTCGCGCCCTCGCGGATGCGCGTCATCGACAACAGGGCCTGTCCACCGCCGGCCACCAGCCGCCGCTGCGCCGCCAGCAGATTATCTGCCGCCTGCGGGGTAATGACCCCGCCCATGAACGGCGGGGGCTGGCTATCCCAGGCGCCGATTCGCAGCCCGGCGCTGACGGCGACCAGACGACGAAGTAGCGCATCGCCCGGCGCCCCGCGCTTGACCAGTAGGCGACGGGCACAGGTGCAGCGCTGGCCGGCGGAGATAAAAGCCGAGTGAATAATCACATGCACCGCGGCGTCGACGTCGTCCGCATGTTCAACGATCAGGGCATTATTGCCGCCCATTTCCAGCGCCAGCATTTTCTCCGGCCGCCCGGCCAGTTGTCGGTGGAGCTGGTAGCCCGTATGGGCACTGCCGGTAAATAACAGGCCGTCGATTTCATCTGAGGACGCCAGCGCCATGCCGGTAGACCGGCCGCCCTGTACCAGATTGATCACCCCCGCCGGCAGCCCGGCTTCCTGCCATAACCGCAGGGTGAGCTCCGCGGTCATCGGCGTCAGCTCGCTGGGTTTGAAAACCACGGTATTGCCCGCCAGCAGCGCCGGGACAATGTGGCCATTGGGTAAATGGCCAGGGAAATTATAGGGGCCGAATACCGCCAATACGCCGTGCGGCCGATGGCGTAGACTGGCGTGGCCATCGGCCAGGGGGGCGGTGCTTTCGCCGGTACGGGCGTGATAAGCCGTCAGCGAAATGGCCACCTTGTTAATCATGGCCTGTACTTCGGTTTGGCTTTCCCATAGCGGTTTGCTGGTTTCCTTGGCAATAGCGGTCGCCAGGACCCGTTTGTCACGCGCCAGCAAATCGGCAAACGCCTGCAGCAACTGCAGGCGCTCCGCCAACGGACGCCGCGCCCAGGAAGGAAACGCCGCGCGCGCGGCCTGGCATGCGTCCGCCACCTGCTGTGCGTTCGCCTCACAGCCCTGCCATAACAGCGCGCCTGTTACCGGGCAAAGCTTGGTGAAATGCTCACCCTGGCCGCTATGCCAACTGCCGTTGATGAAATGCGTCATACCAGTGCCTCCGAGGCAAAAAGAGTTAGGGCCCGTCAGGTTTCCAGCGCCAGGCCTTTATCGAATATATCAACATCCCCGCCGTAACACAGCCCCCGAATGCAAGCAGTCCGCCAACACCGGTAAATCCACATCCGTGCGCCGGATTGCCGCGGCCGATGATGGTGATTTGATCGGCCTCCCCGGAAGACCCTTAGCCGACAGCACCTTGCCTATTGACCACACCGGTCAGGTATCGCATGTGTTTATTGATGAATTGACGATCCCTGGGCCAGATCACACCAGTGGCTATAATGGCTTGGTATGCGGCATTATTGTGGATGTTCTCCGCATCCAGCAGCAAACTCTGGCCTACATAAAGATCCGCCGGCAGCTCGGAAATAGGGGTGCCCTGGATGTTGAGATAATCCCCCACGCACAGATTATTCGGCAAACGCTCAATGGGGGTATTTTCCAAGTCCAGGCCACCGTCAATTTCCAGGTTATCCGGCAAGTAAACGATTTGCGAATTTTCCAGAAAAATACTCCCCCCCACGTGTAAATCTGTGGGTAATGTGCGCAGGGGCGTCCCCTTCAGGTCAAGGTCATCAAATATTCTCAGCCCATCGGGTAGACATTCGATATCGCAATTCCTCATTATAAGCGAATTAACAATTATCAGTTTTTGTGGAATGCGCGTAATACCCGTATTGGTAAGGTCCAACGCGCCAAACACAATAGTATTTCCATCGGGTTTCTTAATAAACTCAATATTAGTATCAAAAAGGAATTCATAGAAACCGGGAAGAGATTCACTCATGCCATTTCTCCCACGCCGGTAAAATGCCGGCGCCATTACGTTAAAACTGCCGGCATTTAAACATATTTAGTGCTGAGTAGAAAGTGTTCTAACCCGCTCGTTAAGCCATAACCTGCCATTGTGATATACGCAGGATCAACGGCGTCCCTTTTTGTGTTACTTACGGAAAATACGCAAATTAAAGGACATGGTTGTCGACGTTCTTGAGGTTTATTTTATTGATCCGAATAATGTTGAGGATATAGACGTTTATTCAGAGAAATATTATCGAAACGCTTAACGGTGAACCACGGAATATCGATGCCTGTGCGTTTACAATTTTAAAGAATGATTTTATGCCCGCTCTACTTTGCGTTCCGGGTGCGTGGGTTTTTTCTGCTCACCCCACGCCTTTTAGCTGTAGAAACGCTTCATCTATCGAGTTTAGGCTTCTGGGCATTCGCGGCGTCGCCGCCTATTTATAATGGGCATTATTCAGGTTGGATCATGTGTTTTTTTTGACCGACCGCAAACGGATTAACCGGCGTTGACCGACACACAACAACCCGTAACCACCCATTGACGTTAATAACGAGTTCAGCGAAGCAATGCCGCAATCCAGAGTCGCCCCCATCACCGTGCCAACCAGACAGGCGGCAATAGCGTTCCAGCCGATCGTCGGCGTGGATGAGGACGGGGGTAGCGCATTGCGCGCGCGGGTGTGATCAAGGATTGGCCGGCTGGTGCGCAAGAGATAATAATCACACAGCATCACTCCGGCGATAGGCGGGAACACCACGCCCAACAGCATCAAAAACTGTTGAAACCCGTCCAGGATACCGAGTACCGACAGGCCCGTACCGCACGTACCCAGCGCGATGGTTATCGTTTTATATCCCCACCGCCGGCCGCTGATGCCTTCCACCGCGCTGGCTATGGCCAGCGAGGAGGAATAAAGATTAAGATCGTTAACCTTGACCGCGGACAACAGCAACGCCAACAACCCGAGCCAGCCGGCGGTATGGGTCATGGCGGTCAGCACATCCGCGGTGCCCAGGGCATGGGCAATCAATATCGCCACAATGTTGACGACGAATTCACCCACGAGTATTGATGAGGTGATCATCCAAAAGACATGCTTACCGTTTTGGCAATACCGGCCCATATCCGCAGCGGCCACCGCGCCTGCAATACACCCACCGGCCACGACGGTGGCGGCAAAGCCGATGCTCATCGGCTCTCCGTTGGGCACGGAAAACATCAATTCGACGGGGTTATATTCCCGGATCAGATCCAGGGCAATCCAACCCACCACCAGGAAAAACAGCGGAACCGCCAAGAAGGCGATCCAGCCCAGGGCCCGAAAGCCGAATGAGACCAATAGCGTGATACTCATGCCGGTCAGCGCCGCCGACCAGGCGAATCCCAGCTGACCAGCAAAGGCAAAGTCGAGGCCTTGGGCAAGTATCGCGTTTTGCACACCGAACCATCCCAGCAGGCTTACGGCGATCGGGACGCCAATCAATACCGATCCTATCTGGCCAAAGCCGCACCAGCGGGCCAACAGGCTCGTGGACAACCCTTCACGAGCGGCCGCCACGCCGAGGCCAAAGGAGACGAACTCCAGGATCAGGCTCCCCAGCAGGGTGGCCAGCAGCGCTTGGTAAAAGGTAAGGGAATGGCCAAGCATCGCGCCAATTAAAAACTGCCCAAGCGCAGTGGTCGCCCCAATGCGAATGAGGGTGACCTTAAACAGCCCGCAACGTTCTCCCGGCGGTACCCGCGAACATGAGTAATCATTCTTAGTCTGTTCCATTCGTAATATCCTTATAAAGTAGTAAACATCTTTCTCTGGCGCGATACCGGCAAAGGTACTTATATCATTGGCTATAAAAAAGCATACCCGTCATACTACAAGCCGCAGGTGCGCTGCCTGCGCTCGTTTAGCCAAATCACTTAGGGTATGGAATTAAATATCAATAATCATCAATTCATAAATAAGCAATATGGCCCGCGTTGAGCCTGGATAATGAATCTTATGATGTTTTTTGTCTTTTTTCAGCTTCTAATTTCACTTATATTCATTGGCACTTATAATTAACGCACTAGTAAACCTATATCTATAATTTAGTATAAACGCTCGCTATAATCATGCCTTTCGGGGATTATTGCCTAGAGTAATAGATTACCGCACTGGGGCAAAAATAATAAACTATAACCACATCGCCGGTTTGCATAACCTCATGGACTGCGCCGCCAAACATCCAAGGTTTTGGGCACCAACGTCAAAAAGGCTGGCTATAATTGTCTGACATACACTCACATCTTCGGCCCCTGCGCCCGTACAGGAACTCGATTTTATGGCTGACCTGCCAAAACGCAGCCCGACGCGCCGCATTGGTGAACATGGGATTATCGGCGATTTACGTACCTGCGCCTTAATCGCCGCCGACGGTACCATCGACTACTTCTGCTGGCCTGACCTAGATAGCCCATCGGTATTCAGCGCCCTGCTTGACAGCGATAAAGCCGGGGCCTTTCACCTCTATCCCGACTGGCCAAACGCCAGACGCCAGCAGCTCTATTTGCCGGACAGTAATATTCTGCAAACCCGTTGGCTGGGCGATGAGGGTCTGGCGGAGGTAACCGACTTTATGCCGATTGACGCCGCCGATGATGGGACGCCACGGATCGTGCGCCGTCTACAGGTGCTCCAGGGTGAGGCCACGTTTACCCTGCGCTGCGCACCGGTGCAGGATTATGCCCGTGCGGCGCCGCGTGCGCGCTTGAACCAGGGACAGGTGGATTTT